>DATNKH010000885.1:0-4204 GCA_035603475.1 Thermoanaerobaculia bacterium | reverse complement strand
GGGCGAGGCGCCGCACTCCACTAGACCCACATCCACCAACACCCCAGCGCCTCGCCCAAAGTCGCCAGCGGGGGCATCTGCCGCCAGCGGCCCGGCCGGGAGGGTTCCCCGGAGGCCCCCGGAGGCCCCCGAAGGCGTGCTGTTAGTATCCGCCGATGATCACCGAAGCGACCCGCGAGCGCTTCGCGGCGCTGGCGGAACGGCTCGCCGGCGAGGGGCGCGGGGGCGGGCGCTGGCTGGTGCTGACCCACGACAACCCGGACCCCGACGCGCTCGCGGCCGCCACCCTGCTGTGCCACGTCCTGCGCCGCGCGTTCAAGCAGCGCGCCACCGCCGCCTACGGCGGCATCGTCGGCCGGGCCGAGAACCGCGAGATGGTGCGCAGCCTGCACCTCAAGCTCAGCCACGTCCGTCACCTGCGGTTCGAGCGCTACCAGCACTTCGCCCTGGTCGACACCCAGCCGCGCACCGGCAACAACCAGCTGCCCGCCGACGTCCAGCCGGACCTGGTGATCGATCACCATCCGGTGCGCAAGGCCACCCTCGCGGCGCCCTTCCTCGACATCCGGCCCACCTACGGCGCCACCGCCACCGTGCTCGGCGAGTACCTGCTGGCGGCGGGCATCCGGCCGACACACGCGATGGCGACGGCGCTCATCTATGCCATCCGCTCCGAGACCCAGGACTTCTCGCGCGAGTTCACCGGCCCCGACAAGGCGATCTACGACCTCTTCTTCCCCCTCGCCAACCACGTCCTGCTGGCGCGCATCCAGAACCCGCGCCTGCCGATGAGTTACTTCGGCGACCTGCACACGGCGCTCGAGCGCCTCGAGACCGTGGACTCGCTGATCCTCTCCCACCTCGACGAGGTCGGGCAGCCCGACATCGTGCCGGAGCTCGCCGACCTGCTGCTGCGCATGGAAGGCAAGACCTGGTCGCTGTGCACCGGCTACTACGGCGACCGGCTCTACCTGTCGATCCGCACCACCAACCCGCGCGCCGACGCCGGCGCCCTGATGCGCCGCCTCATCGGCCGCCGCGGCAAGGGAGGCGGCCACGGCCGCACCGCCGGCGGCTGGATCGACGCCTCGCGGCTGGCTGCCGGCGAGCGCACCCGGCTTCAGACCGCCATCGCCGCCAAGCTGGCAACCGAGCTGCGCAAGAAGCCGGACAAGATGACCCGCCTCGCCCTGCGGCCCGCCGCCAAGGAGGCGCCGGAGGCGATGGCCGCCGCGGCCGCGGCCACGACAGCCGAGGCGGAGCCGCAGCCGGCAACGGCCGGCGCTGCCGTGCCGGCGCCCCCGGCCCCGCCGGAGCTGGAGGATGTGCCAATTCCGTGACAGGCTGGCGGCCGCCGCCCCGTCCCCGCGGGGCGCGGGCGGGCCTGCTACTCCCACTCGATCGTGGCGGGGGGCTTGCTGGTGATGTCGTAGACCACGCGGTTGACGCCCTTGACCTCGTTGACGATGCGGCTGGCGGCGCGGCCCAGCAGCTCGTAGGGCAGCGGGCTCCAGTCGGCGGTCATGAAGTCGTGGGTGTCGACGGAGCGCAGCGCGACGACGTTCTCGTAGGTGCGGAAGTCGCCCATCACGCCGACGCTCTTGACCGGCAGCAGCACCGCGAACGCCTGGCTGACCTTGCCGTACCAGCCGCTCTCGCGCAGCTCGTGGAGGAAGATGGCGTCGGCCTCCCGCAGCAGCGCGACGCGCTCGGCGGTCACCTCGCCGAGGATGCGCACCGCCAGGCCGGGCCCCGGGAAGGGGTGGCGGCCGATCAGCTCCTCGGGCAGCCCCAGCTCGCGGCCGAGCTGGCGTACCTCGTCCTTGAACAGGAAGCGCAGCGGCTCGACCAGCTCGAAGCCGAGCTCGGCCGGCAGGCCGCCGACGTTGTGATGGGTCTTGATCAGCGCCGAGGGGCCCTTGACCGAGACCGACTCGATCACGTCCGGGTAGAGCGTGCCCTGGGCGAGGAAGCGCGCGTCGTGGAGCTTGGCGGCCTCGGCGCGAAACACCTCGATGAACACCCGGCCGATCGCCTTGCGCTTCAGCTCCGGGTCCTCGATGCCGGCGAGCGCCGCGAGGAAGCGCTCGCGGGCGTCCACCGAGCGCACCGCCACTCCCAGCCCCTGCTCGAGCGCGCGCACCACCTGCGCGCCCTCGTCCTGGCGCATCACCCCGTTGTCGACGAAGATCGCGGTCGCCCGCGGGCCGACGGCGCGGTCGAGGAGCGCCGCCATCACCGACGAGTCGACGCCGCCGGAGAGCGCGCAGATCACCCGCCCGTCCCCCACCTGCTCGCGGACCCGGTCGACCATCTCCTCGAGCAGGGAAGCGATGCGCCAGTCGCCGCGCGCGCCGCAGGCCTCGAACAGGAAGCTGCGCAGCATGTCGCCGCCCGAGACGGTGTGCGAGACCTCGGGATGGAACTGGACGGCGAAGATCCCGCGCCCGCGGTCCTCGAAGGCGACGATGGGGACGCTGTCGGTGCTCGCCGTGGCACGGAAGCCGGGAGGCATCCGGCGCACCTGGTCGCCGTGGTTCATCCACACCGTCTCGGTGCCGGAGAGCCCGGTGAAGAGGCCCCCGGGATCGTCCGGCGAGAGCAGCGAGACCTCCGCCCGTCCGTACTCGCGCCGGCGGTCGGCGCGCTCGACCGCGCCGCCCAGGACGTGGGCGATCACCTGCATGCCGTAGCAGATCCCGAGCACCGGCATGCCGAGCGCGAAGAGCTCCGCCGGAGCGCTCGGCGCGCCCGGGTCGAGCACGCACTGCGGGCCGCCGGAGAGGATCAGCCCGATCGGCCGCCGGCGGCGGATCTCGTCGAGCGGCAGATCGAACGGGTGGATCTCGCAGTAGACGCGGTTCTCGCGCACGCGGCGGGCGATCAGCTGGGTGTACTGGCCCCCGAAGTCGAGGATCAGCACGGTCTGGTGACCGGCGCCGCCGACGGCCGGGCTGGCGGTGTCGGGCGCCACTTCGGTGTCGGCTCGGGTCATGGCGCTGACTGGCCTCCTGTGGGTCTCGCCTTGGGAGAGCCGGCGGCGGCGAGACGCGATGCCCGCATTCTAACCGCAGCGCACAGGCGGAGGGCCCTCGGCGGCGGACTCCCCCCGGCCAGAGGGCAGCCGGCTCTAAAGCTCGGCCTCCGCCTTCAGGCCGCGGGTCATCAGCTCCTCGACTGCCCGGCGCGGGTCCT
Organism: Thermoanaerobaculia bacterium; assembly: GCA_035603475.1. Classification (GTDB taxonomy): domain Bacteria; phylum Acidobacteriota; class Thermoanaerobaculia; order Multivoradales; family UBA5704; genus JASLEW01. The sequence goes on along the minus strand of DATNKH010000885.1, from coordinate 1,009 downwards.
TGCCCTGGTAGATCACCGCCACCATCTGCTCGGTGATCGGCATCTCGACCCCGTGGCGGGCGGCGAGGCGGGCGATCGCCGCCGAGTTGCGGATGCCTTCGGCCACCATCGGGGTCTCGCCGGTGATCTCGGCGAGCGTCTTGCCGGCCGCCAGCTCGATGCCGGCGCGGCGGTTGCGCGACAGGGCGCCGGTGCAGGTGAGGACCAGGTCGCCCAGGCCGGCGAGGCCGGCGAACGTGCGCGGCTGGCCGCCGCAGGCCACGCCCAGGCGGGTGATCTCGTGCAGGCCGCGGGTGATGAGGGCGGCGAGCGTGTTGTCGCCCAGGCCCAGGCCGCTCACCGTGCCGGCGGCGATCGCGATGACGTTCTTGGTGGCGCCCCCCAGCTCCACTCCCACCACGTCGGCCGAGGAGTAGAGCCGCATGGTGGGCGTCGACAGCGCCTGGCGGATCTCGGTCGCCAGGGCGGCGTCCTCGGAAGCGATCACCACCGCCGACGGCACGTTGCGGGCCAGCTCGTGGGCGAAGCTCGGCCCGGCCAGGGCCGCGAAGCGCAGCTGCCGTCCGCTCGCGGCGGCCTCCTCGGCGGCCACCTGGCTCATGCGCGCCAGCGTGTCGCTCTCGATGCCCTTGGTGGCCGACACCAGCGCCAGCGGGTGCTCGATGGCGCCGGCGCCGGCGGCGGTGACCGCCGCCGTGGCGGTAGCCAGGAACTGCCGCAGCACCGCCCGGAAGCCGTGCGACGGCACCACCAGCAGCACGACGTCGCTGCCGGCCAGCGCCGCCATGTCCGCGGTGGGCTCGACCCGGCGCGGGATCTCGATTCCCTCGAGGTAATCGCGGTTCTCGCGGTCGGCGGCCATGCGGCGCGCGAGCTCCGGGTGGCGCGCCCAGAGGCTGACCGCGTGGCCGCCGGCTCCGGCCAGGTGGACGGCGAGGGCGGTGCCCCAGGAGCCCGCGCCGAGGACGCCGATGCGGCGGGTCACCGGCCGCGGTCCTCGCGGATCGCA
>DATNKH010000884.1:0-11411 GCA_035603475.1 Thermoanaerobaculia bacterium | reverse complement strand
TGATGCTCACTGGACTGCGGCGCTCCTTCCAACTCGAGCGATCGCCGGGGTCTGCGGGATCGCCGGGATCGCCGGTCTCGCCGCGGTCGCCAGGATCGCCGGGGTCGCCGGGATCGTCGGGGGCGCCAAGGACGCCGGGGTCGCCGCGGCCGGCTGGCGCTGCCGGGCGGGTCGCACGCCGGCCCAGGGTCCGCCTGCACCCGGCGCTCCGGCGCCTGCTCGTCGCCGATTGCCTCATCCGCCTCTGCGAAGGTCTGCCCGAGGTCTTCCTGGTCGTCTGGGCGCTCGAGGTCGCCAGGATCTCGCCGGCGCGGTTCGGCATCCTCACGGCCATCCTGATGGCGACCGCGATCGCCTCCTACGTTCCCGCGGCGCTGCTCGCCGAGCGGGCCGAGAAGAAGGCTTTCGTCGTCCTCACCTATGCCTTCTTCACGCTCTTCCCGCTCGCCGTGGTCCTCTCCCACTCCTACGCTGCGCTGGCGGCAGCGTACGTCGTCGGCGGGCTGCGAGAGATCGGCGAGCCGGCGCGCAAGGCCCTGATCGTCGATCTCGCCCACGGCGACCCCGGCGCCACCGTCGGCCTCTACTATTCGATCCGCGGCTTCGCGGTCGCCGGAGCGGCAGCCCTCGGCGGCGCCCTGTGGATGGTGCGCCCGAGCCTCACCTTCCTCGTCGCCGCCGGCCTCGGCGCCACGGGCACCCTCTGGGCGGCGCTGTCGCTGCCGTCGGGCGGGCCGGATCGAGCGCTACCTGGCCTTCAAGGGCCCGGACTGTGAGACCAGGGCGGCCGACATCGGCGACAGGCGGTCCTTCAGTCGGTTGCCCGCGTCTGGTTGGTGATCCAGTTCACTTCCCAGGTCTTGCCGCCGTCATCCGAGAAGGACTGTTCGAAGTGAGGCGAACTCGTGGTCATGCCCGACCATTCATAGCGCACGAGGATGGTCTTGCCGTTGATCGTGTCCTGGGCGAAGAAATCACCGCGTCCATCCTTGAAGGTGCCGACCTGGGGCGGGTCGATGATGCCGGTCTTGCTGTTGGCCCAGTAGAGCCGCCACTGGTGGGATGGAGGATCGTACGTGCGCAGGGTCAGGCCCTCGATGTGGCCTGTCGATGTATCGGCCTCGAACGTGTCCAGCTGGGCGCGGCCGCCCCAGACCTTGAAGCATTCGCCGGTGCCGCCGGATTCGACCCAGGCCTGGGAGCCCGTCAGGGGATGCAGGCGGCGCTTCAGGTGATACTTCCAGCGGCCGATGAGCGGGTCGAAGTCGTGCTGCCCATCTCGTTCCGCGGCATGGTTCTGCGCACTCGTCTTCGATGCATCCGGATCCTGCCGTGCGAATCCCCCGGGAGTCCCCGGGACGAGCAGCAAGCCGCCCGCGAGGGCATAAGTCAAGATGCGAGTCAGTGCATTCATGAGTGCCTCCGTGCCTCTTGGTAGGCGGCGACACTAGCTCCTCTCGTGGCTCGTGACGAGAGCCACTTTCGTGCGTCATGACATAGCCACTTTGCCTTGGCGCCAGTGGGAGGAAGCTGCGAAGAAGGCGGCAACGGGGTTTGCCGAAACTACGCGGTTTGCGTACAGTTCGTAGAGTTCATCGCGGCGCATGCGGCAGCGTGCACGGCACCGTCGATCGAGAGGAGAATAACGATGTCGAAGAGAACCAAGAAAGCTCAAAGATCCTGCGCCGCGCCGAAGGGCGAGAAGCGGAGCCTCTCTCGTGAGCTGATGTCGGGCGTGGAGGCGATGCGCCTCCATCGCGAAGGGCGTCTCACGTTGCGGACCCATCGAGTCGCGCCGATCGCGCTTCCCCCGTTGAATCCGGAGCTCGTGCGCGAGACACGCGAGGCGTTGCACATGTCGCGGCAGGTGTTCGCCTTGAAGCTGGGCGTGAACCCCCGGACTCTCGAACGCTGGGAGCAGGGCCGCAGCAAGCCCAACGAGCAGGCAGCGGCGCTGATCTGGTTGGTGCGGAGATACCCGGATACGTTGGAGCGTCTCGAGTCTCTTGGCGTTGCTGGAGTCAACGTCTAGCGACGCCCCGGCCGCCGGTTGGCGACGCCGGCCGCTCCCGACTTGCCGAGGTAACACGAGGCGGTGATCCCGCAGGCGAACGGCAACGTTCGCGGCATGCTCCAGACTTGGCGGCACTCATCGATCGCTATCGCGCGGAGCATCTGGCTTTCAAGAAGCCAAGTACCCGAACACGGGCGGAAGGCTTGCTGAAGCGAATCATCCTACCGGCCATCGGAAAGATGAAGGTCGAGGCGGTAACACGCCCCGATATCCTGGCTGTTCACCGCGCCCACCGTGAGGCCCCGGTCGAGGCGAACCGTGCCAGCACGCTCTTGTCCGGGATCTTCACCTGGGCGGAAGACTGGGGGGGCTGGTCCTCCCGGAGGGCATCCATGTCGCAGGGTCAAGAAGCACGCCGAACGGCACCGCGAGCGTAACCTGTCGGCTCAGGAGCACGCACGGCTTGGTGCCGCCTTGGCCCGGGCGGAGAGGGACGGCAGCGAGGCTGCCGCAGCGATCCTCGCCATTCGGCTCCTTCTGCTCACCGGCTGCCGGAAGAGCGAGATCCTCGGCCTGCGCTGGGAGGACGTTGATCTCGAGCGAAGCTGCCTGCGCCTCCCCGACTCGAAGACGGGGGCAAAAACCGTCCTCCTCGGCGCCGCGCCGCTACAGCTCCTGGCTGAAGCGGCACAACAAGGACCGTGGGTCTGCCCCGGCGGCCGGGCTGGAGAGCCGCTCAAGAACCTCTACAAGCCCTGGGGCCGCATCTGCAAGGGCGCGGGCGTTGCAGGAGTGAGGCAGCACGATCTTCGCCACGGCTACGTGTCCATTGGCGCAGTCGGCGGCGAGAGCTTGGTCGTCATCGGCGCAATCGTTGGCCACTCAGCGGCGGGCATGACCGAGCGCTACGCCCACCTCTCGGACGATCCCGTCCGCGCCGCTGCTGACCGAATCAGCTCCGCGATCGCCGCTGCCATGAGCGGAGTCGATCCCGCCCCGGTCCGCAGATATCCCGGAACGGGCGCTGGCGATGGTTCCCGCGATCGCTGGTGCAGATAGCGGCGACACGGGCGGGCCAGCCCCCAAATTCGCAGCTGCAAGACTCTCCGCTTAAACCCGTAGCCACCCCGCTTCTGAGCCAGTTCCTCGCCGATTTCACAATGAGGCGTAGACATAGTATTCTATGAAGCATGAGGAGCGCCCCCCCCACCATCCATCCTCGACCTCCGCATGCTGGTCCGAGCAGAGTGAGGGTCAGAAATCTTCCTCCGCGGCGCGCTCTCAGAGGATAGTCTGAGATGACTCTCGAAGACATCGAGGTTCTACCTAACGGGGCTCGTTTCTATCGCGCAGATCTTCATATTCATTCCTTCGGCGCCTCCCACGACGTGAGAGACGCCACGATGACCCCCGCTACAATAGTGCAGACAGCAATAGCGGAGAAATTAGCTGTCATCGCCGTCACAGACCATAACGACATCGGCAATGTAGGCGCCGCGCTTGACGCGGCCTCGGAAAGCAGCCTGTTAGTTGTCCCAGGACTTGAGCTATCCACACCAAGCGGACACTTGCTCTGCTTCCTCCCGACACTCGACGCTCTCGAAGGTTTTTTCGGCCGGCTAAGCATTGTCGACAAAAGGCGCTCCACCTCACGCTGCCAAACCTCTATGCTTGATTGCCTCAATCTACTAAAACAATTTGCTGGCTTTGGCGTCCTTGCACATGTCGATGGTCCCGGCGGCTTTGAGGTTAAAAACCCTGGAAGCGCGCCTCATAAGCTAGATGTCTTGTGTCACAGAGCGTTGCTTGGTATTGAGATAACGAAATCTGACTCGCCTATTTCCTATTCTCCAACAGATCCTGACGCGAACCGCGCAACCTGCGGCATCGCAAGAATCGAACGATTAAACCTGGGATCACGTCAATTCTTGGCCAGGCTTCTTAACTCTGACTCACACAGCTTAGCAGCTCTAGGGAGGAACGCGCAAGGAAATCGAAGCGTAACGCGCATCAAGATGGATGCTCCCTCGGTTGACGCGCTGCGAATCGCGCTGGAGGACAGCGATGCGCGTGTCAGGCTCGAAGATCAGGTGCCATCGGCTGTCCCACATGTCGTAGGTGCAACCTTTCAAGGGGGCTTCCTTGACGGGGTCCAGATACACTTCAGCCCCAACCTAAATTGTCTCATCGGCGGTCGCGGCACTGGAAAGTCAACGGCGTTCGAGGCGGTTCGGTGCCTCACAGGAAAGTCAAGCACCAGCCCTCTTGTAGACTCAGAAATCTGGCCCGCCGACTTGATTCTCTTTTGGCAGGATCAAGCTGAAAGATCACACACATTGCTGCGTTCCCATGGCGAGGACATCTTTAACCTCGACGATCCACTTCGGGGTGTCGTCACGTTCCCTATCGAATCGTATGGTCAGGGAGAAACAGCCGCGATCAGCAAGGAGGCGCAGACAAATCCCATTGCGCTGTTATCATACTTAGATCGCTTCGTCGAGGTTGCTGACGCGGCCGCCGAGGAGGACGCAGCGCGCGACGAGTTGCTTGCATTGCAGACCGATATCGAGAAGGCCGTCGCGAACGTCGAGAAGATACCACAACACGAGCGTGCACTCGCCGCTACCCAGCAACAATTAGGAGCCTTGGAACAAGCGAAGGCTAAAGACATAATTGCGCTACAGCGTAGGATATCGGCAGAACGGGAAATCCGATTACAGATCACTGCTAGACTTGCTGAGCTCGACCAGGGGATCTCTCAGCTTGTTCTGAAGGGGGTCGGAGATGAGCTTGCTACACTTGCTACTTCGCCGTTAGCTGTGGGGTCGGAAGAGTTTGGTGCGATAGTTGCAAGTGCTCGCGCCTTCGAGAGTGACGCCACTCGCTCCCAGACTCAGATGCGATCTAGCTTTCGCGCATTGCAGAGTGCGGTCAACTCTCAATTGGCAGCGTGGAAGTCGAAGGAGGCCGACGCGCTAAAGGCAATCGATGCAAAAAGGCGAGACCTTGAGGCAAGGAATATACGCCTCGACATGGCATACATTCAGAAACTGGCCAAGGACGAGGCAGGGTTGAAATCCTCTCTGGCCAATCTTCGCGCATGGCGACCACATCTGGAAACGCTGAAGCGTAAGCGCGCAGTCGCCTCCAAGAAGCGATGGGAAGCCCGCGACCGCATAGCCACCATCCGTGAGGCTTATGGCAGGGTTGCCTCGGAGACCCTCAAAGCTACCCTGAGCGATCTTTTTGTTAATCTTAAATTCTTGCCCAGCGCGCACTCACCTGATGCTGAGCAGCAGATAATCCAAGCAATGGGGTGGCGAACCATTCAGGTGCCGCGGGCTGGTTTGCTCATTCGCACTCTGACTGTACCAGGCTTGCTGCGCGCCATCGATAAGAAGGACGACGCAGCTCTAGTGTCGGTCGCGACCGAGGAGGGAGCGAGGATCTTTGATAAAGCAGAGGCGACGCGAATTATAGTGCGCCTTTCAGAGCCTCAAATTAGATTCGCACTCGAGCGTTGTGAGGTGTATGACCTACCGCGCTTAACGGTGACAAGAGCGGTTGCTGGGCCAAAAGGCAAGAAGTCATATTTAAAGCGAGATTTCGTTAAGCTTTCCTTAGGACAGCAACAGTCAGTCCTGTTGGCGCTGATGCTCTCGTCCAAGAGTAACTGCCCTCTAATTATTGATCAACCTGAGGACAACCTTGATGGCGAGTTCATTTATCATAGCCTGGTGCCAGTGCTACGTCTAGCAAAAGAGCGTAGACAGGTGATCATTGTTACGCATAATGCAAACATTGCAGTGCTGGGTGATGCCGAACAGATCATAGTGCTTAAGAGTTCTAACGAGAGAGGTACAATAGTCGCAAGCGGTTCGATTGACGATCTGAAAACACGAGGAATGGCGTGCGACATTCTTGAGGGCGCAAAGGAGGCATTTCAGCGCCGAGCACGGATCTACGGTGTGACCTAACTGCGACCGAGCTCGTGCCGCGTCTCTTTGGCGGTGCTTCCTTCGCGCTCGCCTGCGTCGAGCCAGTCCGAGACATCGCCCTTCTCTGGTAGACTCCGCTGCTCGAGGAGCCGGACCGCGGCGGCGCTCGCCGCCACCTCCCAGAGGCACATGAACTCTCTTACCCTTCTACTTCGCTGCCCGAAGACGTGCAATATTCGCTCGGCTTCTCTCCGCAGACTCTTTCGCGGCTCTATTATCTGGATGCAGCCTAAGAAATTCTTCGGCTATCTGAAGCGCTGCTTGTTCATTGTCCATGCTGCGACCAATGTTCTCCTGCAATCTATATAGTCCACCGAGCGCAAGATGCCCGCGATATAGCGCCTCGCGAAACGCCTCGTTGCCCTCATCTCTCTCCTGTAGTTGCCTGATGGAGGAAATGGCGGACAGATGACTGCTTACAGCGTCGTCCAAAGGATGTTCACCGTATACTTGCCGGCGCACGCTCTCCAATTCCTGTCTCATCGGAAATTCCGGCCACAACATGTCCAGCATCGCAAGCGACCATCGTGCGGTGGCTTTGCCTTGGGATGACTTGGCGTTGAGGAATAAACCAACATATGCATCCGAGTCAAATGGGAAGTCTGCAAGATAGGCAGGCACCTCGGTCTGAAACTCTGCGGCAAGGAGTGCCGTTTGCTCCGAGGTTAACACTCTCAGCTTTGCCAACAGGCGAGCCACTATCTCAGGATCGGCCTCTTGCAGCGGCGATCTCAGCGGAACCGTGATGTCCAAGTCTTGAACTGGCTCGGCTTCGTTAAGGCGCTTGTGCTCCTTCAAGCAGGCCAGCGCGCGGTCCTTGCGGCCTAGTTGGCTGTAGCAGGATGCCATATTGTAGAAAGCGTCGGGATGGTCAGGGTCATATTTCACTACCATGTGAAAGAGGCGTAATGCGTCGTCGAATCGCCGCGCGTGAGCGTATTCACAGCCTATGTGCAGTAGCGTATTCAACCTCTGGTCCGGCACTATCCGCATCTTGACCTCCTGGCAAACGAGCCTCCATGCACTCTGATTTCCATGAAGGCGAGTTCCTCCGAAGACGCAGACTTCAGGCAACTGGTCGTCCGGACGACCGCGCCCTTTCTCACCGTTCTCGCAAATGGGCTTCAACCGCCTCCAAGCTTCGGAGCGGAAAACTAAGCTCGTACTTTCGCGAGCGTAGAGTCTTAGCGGATTGGGATGTGACATCTCTCCAATAAAGATTGAACACTAATACGTATCTCACGCCTTCATCTGAGGAAAGCTCAATCTTGAAAAGATCAGTTTCTGCTGGCTGATACGAGAATGGATCGGTCGTCAGCAAGTATTTGTTCGTGCCTGGCTTCAAATGAACGCCCAGTCTAACTGGAACTAGCTGCGCCCCTGGTTGATGAAACCCAAGGTCAGCATTCATGGAGCACGCTAGCACCTCAAGCTCGATCTGTTCGAGAAAGACGATCCCATCCCCCACATTCGAAAGCGTGAAGGAGATGTAGCGCTTGTCGGTCCAATCGTACTCCTGGATGGATGCGTGAGAAAACACCAACTGTGGTGACTGGATCCGAGAGCCGGAGACAGTCTTTTGTTCAATTGATATCGTTGAGTGGTTGGCGCTGCCGAAGATCTGGATGTTGGAGTTGCCGTCGCCGACGACGGTGGCGGTCTGGAAAACCTGCGCCGTGTCGGGCGATTGCAGTGCCTCGACCAGCTCAGAGAGGGCGGCCTGCAGGGCAAGATCGGTCGGAAGCTGTTTCCTGAGGTGCTGGCGCAGCGTGGCTTGGGAGTCGGTATGGTCCGGCGTCTGCTCGAGGTCCGCCAAGGCCGCCTGGCCCGAGTGGTTGAGGTGGCCCTTGACCTTATCGTAGAGGCCGGTGAGGCGCTCGGCGGCGGTCGTGCCGAGCCTCGCAGCGATCGAGCCTGCGCTCATCTTGAGGTAGGGCACTAGGGCGATGACAGCGGCGGCCGCGAGTTCGGCGACGGGAAACACGGAGGGCTCCTTTCAAGGATTGCCTCTTTATTATAGCGCCTTCGCGAGTTTCAAGCCGATGCGTGTAGTTTCAGGCGATGAGCTGACGAGAGGCATCGAGAACGGTTCCGCGGGAGAAAGTGGGGGTAGCGCTGACCTTCTCTGTCGGCGGCTGAGCCAGGCCCCTGGCGACCGATGGATCGGCGTGGTATGCGGGCATCAGCCTGACCGGTATCCTGCTGATGGCCGCCCTGGCGCTCTATGGCTTCTACACTTCCCTGGGCGGCCGACCGGTCTTCGGAGGTGCCGTGCTCGAGGAGTGAGCTGACCGGGCCGGGGCCGCCTCAGGCGGTCTCGAGGCCCTGGCGCAGGCGGAGGCGGGCGCCGAAGACCTTCTCGAAGTCGCGGCGGTGCTCGCTGGCGGCCTCGAGCTCGAGCTCGACCTGGTAGGGCGAGACGACCTCGATGCGGACACGGTCGTCGCCGATGGCGCCGTAGATCTCCTCGACGCGCGAGGCGTGGGTGCGGTCGAGGGCGTCGGCGAGGCGCAGCAGCACGGCGAGGCGGCGGACGGTCTTCTGCTGCCAGGGCTTGAGCGCCGCGAAGGTGGGGTGCTTGCGCTTCGGCAGCGAGCCGCGGTGGTAGCGGGCGAGGTGGGCGATGATCTCGATCTCGGGCGGATCGAAGCCGGCGAGGCTCGCGTTGGCGATCAGGTAGTAGGCGTGCTTGTGGTGGTTGCGGTAGTGGACCGAGTAGCCGATGTCGTGCAGCAGCGCGGCGTACTCGAGCCACTCGCGCTCGCGCGCGCCGAAGCTGTGCAGCGAGGCGGTGACGTCGAAGAGGCGGCTGGCGAGGCGGGCGGTCTGCACGTTGTGCCGCAGCACGCTCTGCGCCTGCTCGGCGAGCTGCAGCACCTGGCGCCGACGCAGGTCGCCGGGCTGCAGCGCCTCCGGGATCGGCTGGCCGAGGGCCTCCAGCACCAGCCCGTCGCGCAGGGCGCGGTCGGACACCTGGAAGCGCTCGACGCCGGCGTGGGCGACCAGCTCCTGCAGCAGGATGGCGCCCGCCATCAGGCTGTCGGAGCGCGGGGCGCCCACCGGCGGCAGCGCGGCCAGCTCGCGCCGCTTCATTCGGCGCAGACGCGTGACGAGCTGGGCGATGTCCCTGGCGCGCACCTCGCGCAGGCCGGTGGCGGCCTCCCCGCGGCCGCCGAACAGGTCCACGAGATCGGCGCAGCAGAGGGCGGTGCCGGAGGTGGCAATCAAGCGCCCGAGAGCCGGCGCCGCCGGATCCCGCGGCACCTCCTCGGCGAGGCGGGCGCGGATCGACTCGCGCAGGCTTGCGATCGAGTCGCGGCGCGGCGGGTCGCCCTTCAGGTAGGCGGCGCAGCGCAGCGACCCCAGGGGCAGGCTGACGACGCCGGCCAGCTCGCCGCCCTGGACGGTGATCCATTCGGTGCTGCCGCCGCCGACGTCGACGACGGCGGCGCTGCCCGGGCCGAGGTCCACGACCTCGCGCACCGCGCGGTAGATCAGCCGCCCCTCCTCGGTGCCGCTCAGCAGTTGCACGTCGAGGCCGGTCTGCGCCTTGACCCGGCCCAGGAAGTCCCGGCCGTTGGCCGCCTCGCGCACCGCGCTGGTGGCCACCGCCACCACCCGGTCGGCGCCCTTCAGCCTGGCCATGGTGGTCATGCGGATGAGGGCCTCCAGGCCATTGGCGATCGCCGCCTCGGACAGCACCCCCTCGCCCAGCCCGGTCTTGCCCAGGCGCACCATCTCGCGCTCGCGCCCGAGCACGCGGTAGGCGCCGCTCGCCTGCGGCGCCCCTCCCAGCGCGCGGTAGGCGCCGCTGGCCTGCGGCGCCACGACGATCATGTGGATGGAGTTCGAGCCGATGTCGATGGCGGCCAGCCGCCCGAAGGGCTCGTCGCGATCCATCCCGAACCCCGGCGAGGCCGGCAGGCGAAGCTGCCGCGGGTCGTCCGGGGGGGCGCCCGCGGCGAGGGGCCCGGACGGAGCGAGCAGCGGCTGGATCACGACTGCCGATCGTGCCACCCGGCGATTGTAGACTGCATCTCGAGCTGCGCGGCGGCGAGCGGCGGTGTGGGCAGCGTGGGAGCTGCGGGCGCTGCGCGGCGGCCGGCGGCCGGCGAGGCGCTCGCGGTTTTCCTGGCGCTGCCCGCGCGGGCCACGAGGCGGGACTGAGCCTCGGCGCTACCCGCGCCTGCTTCGGCGCTACCCGCGCCTCCTGGGGCCTGGAACAGCCGCTCGAGCAGGCGCTCCCAGCTGTGCCGGCGGGCGTTGTCGACAGCGCGCGCGGACATCGCGGCGAGCAGCGCCGGGTCGTCGAAGACGCGGGCCATGGCGGCGCCGAAGGCGGCCGGATCCTCGGCGTCGGCCACCAGGCCGGACCTGCCGGGCAGCACGATCTCCTGCGGTCCGCCGCGGTCGCTGACGATCGCCGGCAGGCCCGCGGCCTGCGCCTCGAGCACCACGTTGCCGAAGGTGTCGGTAGTGCTCGGGAAGACGAAGACGTCGGCGCCGGCGTAGGCCCGGGCGAGGTCCTCGCCGTGCAGGAAGCCGGTGAACAGGATCTCGGGGCGGCGGTAGCGGCGGGCGAGCTCCTTCAGGTAGGGGCCGTCGCCGACCACCACCAGCTGCGCCTGCCTGCCGCCGTCGAGGAACCCCTGGAACGAGGTCATCAGGGCGTCGAGGTTCTTCTCCAGGGACACCCTGCCGACGTAGAGGAACTTGAACGCGGCGCCGTCGATGCCGAAGCGCCGGTAGAAGCGCCCATCGCGCTTGCCGGGGTGGAAGAAGTCGGCGTCGACGCCGCGCGGCAGCAGCGCCATCTTCGCCCGGTCGAGGCCGTGTGCGGCCAGCAGGTCGAGATAGCAGCGGCTGGCGACGAACACCCGCTCCATGCTGCCGAAGAACCACCGCATGTAGGTCCAGGTCAGCTCCTCGAGCGTGGCGCTGCCGGAGAGATGGCGGACGTACATCGGGAAGTCGGTGTGGTAGATGCCGGTCACCGGGATGCCGAGCAGGCGGCCGGCGGCGAGCCCGACCAGGCCCAGCGGGCCGGGAGTGCTGATCAGGATCTCCGAGTAGCGCTCGCGCTCGCAATGCTCGAGCACCTCGAGCAGCGGCGGCAGCGCCAGCGTCTGCGACTCGTAGCCCGGGATGGGGAACTGGGCGACCGGCCGGAAGTCGCGCACCTCGAGGTCGGGCGGCGGGTTGCTCTCGCCGCAGGTGATGGCCACCAGGCACCGGCCGCGGCGGCGCGCCAGGCCGGCGAGGGTGCGGACGGTCTTGGCCACGCCGTTGACGTCGGTCAGGGTGTCGGTGAACCAGGCTTTCTTGCCGCCGGACCGGCCGCCGGACCCCCCGGACCCGGACAGCCGGTGCGATTCCGGGTCCGCTCCTGCGCCCATGTC
>DATNKH010000883.1:0-6665 GCA_035603475.1 Thermoanaerobaculia bacterium | reverse complement strand
ATACCCCAACCGGCCGCCGCCACGGGCCTGCTGTTCATCGGCAGCGGCTGCGCCTGCTCGCCGCCGCCGTACCCGCTGATCGCCATCTACGTCGACGGCAAGCAGGCAGGCACGGTGCAGATCTTCGGCAAGCTCAGCGTACCCCTGGCGCCGGGCATGCACACCTGGTCCACGGCCCCGGACGGCGGCGGAACGCAGGTCGTCGTCCAGCCAGGAAGCACCGTCAGCATCGACATCCCCACGAACTTCAACTGCGGCGGCGGCTGCCCGGTGGGGCCCCATGGGTCGTCAGGGTCCGTGGGAGTCGGGCCGGGAGACGATTGAACGTCGCGGCGGCTCTTCCCCGCCGTCCCTCACCAGCTCGCGGATACGGCCCGGCTCGACCGGCTTGACCAGGTGGAGGTCGATGCCGGCAGCCTGCGAACGGGCGCGGTCCTCGGACCGGCCGTAGCCGCTGATCGCGACGAGCAGCGCCCGGCCGCCGCCGGCGCGCCGGCGCAGGGCCGTGGCCACCTCCCAGCCGTCCAGGCCCGGGAGCCCGAGATCGAGCAGCACGACCTCCGGCCGGAACGCGTCCGCTTGTGCCAGGGCCTCGCGGCCGTCGGTCGCCTCGCGCACCTCGTGACCGTCGAGCCGCAGCAGCTCCGCCAGGCTGGCGACCGCGTCGGCGTTGTCGTCGATGACGAGCACCCGCCGCGGTCCCGCCGCCGCCGCCGCCGCCGCCGGCGCGGCCGCCGGAGAGACGCCCTCGGCCGGAGCGGCGGGCAGGCGCACCACCAGCTCGCTGCCCCGGCCCGGGCCCTCGCTCGTCGCCGTCACCGTGCCACCGTGGAGCTCGACGAGCTGGCGCACCAGGGTGAGGCCCAGCCCGAGCCCGCCCTGGGGCCGGTCGGGCGCCGCGCCGCCCTGGGCGAACAGCTCGAAGGCACTGGCCAGGACCTCGGGGGTCATGCCGGCGCCGGAGTCGCGGACGCGCACCACGATCCATCCCCCGTCCTCGCTCGCGTCCAGCTCGATCCGGCCGCCTTCGGGAGTGAACTTGACCGCGTTGTGGAGGAGGTTCGAGACGACCTGCGCGAGGCGGGTCGGATCGGCGTCGACCCACAAGGGGCGCTCCGGCAGCTTCACCTCCAGGTGTTGCCGGCGCGCCGTGGCCAGCGGCCGCGAGCTCTCGAGGCTGGCCGCCACCACCTCGCCCAGGGTGACCCTCCGGCGCTCGATCTTCACCGTGCCGCGGGTGATCCGCGCGATGTCGAGCAGGTCGTCGACGATGCGGGTGAGGTGCCGCGTCTGGCGCCGGATGACCTCGCGCCACCGCTCCCCCTCGACCGCCGAATCGGCGACCTCGAGCAGGTCGACGGCGTGGAGGATCGGCGCCAGCGGGTTCCGCAGCTCGTGGCCGAGCATGGCCAGGAACTCGTTCTTGCGGCGATCGCTCTGGACCAGCTGCTCCGCCCGGCGATGGGCGCTCTCCTCGGCGTGGCGGCGCTGCGCCGAGACCGCGCCGAAGACCAGGCCGGTCGCTGCGCTCACCGCCATGAACACCTGCAGCAGCACCAGGCCGCGCTCCGGGCCGGCGCCGGCGAACGGACCGAGCCCCGCGTGCGTCGCCAGGCTCGCGGCCGCATAGGCGGCGGTCGTCACCGTCACGGTCGCCGTCGGCCCGAAGCGCAGGGCGGCCCAGCAGAGCAGCGGGAAGAAGGCATACTCGGAGAACCTGGCGGCTGGATCGCGGCCGGCGAAGAACAGCGCGCCGGCCGCCAGCATGCCGCCGAGCAGGGCGGCGCCTTCCGCCGCCGCGCCGGGCCGCCGCGGCAGCGCTTCGCCGCTCGTCCAGGCGAAGAGCACGGGCGCGATCACCAGGGCGCCCAGGGCATCGCCAAGCCACCAGAGCCACCAGAGGTCCGGCAGCAGCCGGCCGGGCTGAACGCCCCCGAGCCCCAGGCTGGCCGTGCCGATCGAGGCGCTGACCAGCGGGCTCGCCAAGGCGGCGCCGACCAGCGCCAGCACGTCGCGCATCCGTGCCAGGCCGTCGTCGAAGCCGGCCCAGCGCAGCAAGCTCGCCCCGGCGGCGGCCTCGAGCGTATTGCCCACCGCGATGCCGGCCGCCACGGCCGCGGGCTCCGCCGAGGTGACGTTGGCGAGGAAGGCGCCCAGGAACACTCCCGGCAGCGCGCGCCGGCCGAGCTTCACGGTCGCGGCCAGGGCGAGACCGGTCGGCGGCCAGATCGCGCTGACCTGCTGCGCCTGGACCGAGAACAGCAGGCCCAGCTTGGCGGCCAGCAGGTAGAGCGCGGTGACGCCGAGCGCGACGAGGAGATCGGGCGCCGCGAGCCACCGCCTGGGCCGATCGGGAATGGGCACGGCGGGCTCATTCTACCCCGCCCCCCCCACCCGAGCTCCCGCGGCGTCAGGGCGGAGCGAGCTGCCTGGCGATCGCCTCCGCCGTCTCCCGCGACGGCACGACGGGAGTGATCTCGAAGTCCATCAGGTCGTGCCAGTGGACGATCCACTCCTGGAACAGCCGCGGATCGTCACATTCCATCAGCTGGAAGCAGCGGTCGAGGTTGGCCTCGATCCAGCTGCCGACGTAGCGCAACCCCTCGGGCATCATCCGGCCGCGCTCCCGCAGGCGCTCATACACCGCCCCCGCGTCGCGATGCTTGAAACGCTCGACGACCATGAACAGCATTGCCGGCCTCCCCTGATCTCAGGCTGGTCTCGGGCTGGTCTCGGGGAAATCAGGTCTCAGCTCGGGTCGGCCACCTGCGCCGCCTGCCAGATCTCCTGATACTTGGCGCGCACGAACGGGGCGAGCTGGTCCGCGAAGTCGGCGGCGAGCCCGAGGATGCGCACCAGCTCGAGCACGTCCGCCAGATCGCGCAGCCGATGGGGCGCGGTCATTCCAGAAGCCAGCTTGAGCTCCACCAACCGTGGCAACGGCAGCAGCGCAATCCTGTCGCCCCGGACGGCCGCGATCGCCGGATCAGGGAACGCCACAGGCTTCGGGCGGCCATCCCCCGGGAACTCGCCGGCCAAGACGACATCGATCGGAACGCCGTTTTCGGTGTCTCGCAGGCTCTTGCCGCCGGGAGAGCGCTGCACGTACCCGAGGCCCAGGTGCCTTGCCCTGAACGCCTCCAGCCCTTCGCGGTTCAAGAGCACATCGACGTCGACGGTCACCCGGCGGTAGCCGTAGGCGTTGAGCGCCATGCCACCCAGGATGGCATACGGAATCTCGTCGGCCTCGAGGAGCCGCGCCAACTTCTCCATCGCATGCTGCACATCGCTCTCGCCCATGAAGAAGCTCGTCGCCTCCGCCGCGCCCCTGAAGAAGCGCTCTTCCGTCTCCTGGTCCAGCGCCGGCTGGCGCTGCTTCGTCTCCGTCGTCACTGCATGAGCATGCACCCGCCGAGGCAGGGCGGTCAAGCCAGGCAGCTCTGGCACGGCCGACCCAAGGGGATCGCTTACTGCGCGTGCCATGAGGATTTACAAGGCAGCCTTTCTTGGTGGGGAGTGGGGAGAGCATCCTCGCACTTCGTACCATTAATCGCCAACGCCAGG
This sequence comes from Thermoanaerobaculia bacterium, assembly GCA_035603475.1. GTDB lineage: Bacteria > Acidobacteriota > Thermoanaerobaculia > Multivoradales > UBA5704 > JASLEW01. Next base: position 3,101 of record DATNKH010000883.1, on the reverse strand, counting down.
CCTGCCTTGTTAGTTGGTACATTGGTGCGCAGCACACTCGACGATTTGGCGATCGGGGTACGAACAGCTCGATACGCGGAATAACGCGCCGTCGCTTTGTTCGCCGCATGGAAAGGAGCTCATCGCGCCTCACACTTGACAGCGTGGAGCGACTTGTTATTATCGCGTTCCCCCGGCGTCGAGTGACGCGATAATCGATCAAATCTCACGCGAACGGCGGCGCGTTGGCCATATGTCGCATCAAGAGCGGAAGGATAGCCGCGGCAAGTCCGAGAGATAGGCGATGGACGGAACGCTCACTGCCCTGGTCTTCATGGCCGCCGGCGCGGGGGTGTCGGTGCTGCGAGAGGTCCCGCGGCGCGCCAGCACCTTGTTCGCCGATCTCTTCTCCATCTCGATCGCCGTCGACGAGAACGATCCGGTTCACTGGTTCGCGACCTGGCTCGGTAAGCAGCCGTATGGCGCCCGCTGCCGGCGCCTCAAGCTGTGGGTCAAGTGGCGCAATCTCGGCGACTTCGGCCAGGAATCCACGGTGTCCATGGTCGAGCTCGAGCCCGGCCTCGGTCCGCACGTCTTCCGATATCGTGGCCGCTGGTTCCTGCTGACGCGCGAAGAGCATCAGCAACGCGAGCACTTCGCCGGACGGATGAGGCTGCACCTCCGGACCCTGGGACGCACTCGCCAGCCGCTCGAGGCGCTGGTACAGGAAGTCGTCGAGCACGGCATCCGCGCGATGCGCGAGCAGGACCTCGTGCGCGTCAACGATGACGGCGGCTCGTGGCGGATGCTCGAAGCCGGTGAATCCCGGCGGCTCGAGTCCGTGGTGCTTCCAGGCGATGAGCGCGCACGGGTCCTTGCCGACATGGAGCGATTCATCTCGAGGAGAGAGTGGTACGCGAGCCGCGGGATCCCTTACCGGCGGGGCTACCTCTTCTTCGGACCGCCAGGCTCGGGCAAGACCTCGCTCGCCCGCTCGCTGGCGCACGAGCTCGGATTGACGCTGTTCGTGCTCGACCTCTCGAGTGCCCGCATCACGGACCAGCAGCTCTTCGCCCTGCTGGCGCAGGTGCCCCCGCGGTCCATGATCCTCGTCGAAGACGTGGACCGCACCCGCCCCATGGCGACGCAGGGGGCGACGGCGAAGGCCGACAGGCATGCAGACGGCGGCGGCGCCACCATCTCCGGACTGCTCAATGCGGTCGACGGCCCGACCTCGGGCGAAGGGCGGGTGCTCGTCTTCACGACCAACAACCCGGGCACCCTGGACGCGGCCCTGCTGCGGCCCGGCCGCGTGGACTACCGGCTGGAATTCCGCACCGCCGATCGCGGCCAGGCGCGCGAGATCTTCCTTCGCTTCTTCCCGGAAGACACGGCCGCAGCCGAAGCCTTCGCCGCCGCTCTCGCCGATCGAGCTCTCACCATGGCCGATCTGCAAGGCATCCTGCTGGCAGCGCAGACGGGCGAAGGCGCGGTCGCAGGCATCGCCGCCCACGGAAGCCTTCCGGCGCCGAAGCCCGCGAGGCGGTCGGCGCGCGGCGGGACCCGGCGGCCTCGCCCACTCCGCTAGCTGATCCGACGGTCCATCCGAGCCGGCGGGAATGCGGCCTCTCAGCGTACGAGGGTCATGCCACGGTCGCGGAGGAAGCCTGCCAGCTCCTCGATCATCGCCTCCTGCTCGTGCTCCCTGCCGGGCAATGGACACGATCGCCACCGGAAGACGGTCCCGCTGGGGAATTGAGCCAGCTTCGACCTGGCGGCGTCGAGGGTGGACAACGTGTACTGGCCGACGATGAGCTCCTGGTTCCCATCGACGTCGAGGCTGGCCCCCAGCGTGATCCTGCCCGCGGCATCTCGGGCTGGCAGCCGGAGCAGGCTCTGCACCCGGTCGTCCATCTGCTGTCCAACGCTCAGGCCGCGCAAGCGTTCGATCTGCGGCCGCTCGACGAGCCAGGCCGGTGACCGGGCGATGGCCTCGACCAGGGCACACGCCAGCGACCTCTCCGCGTGGTTCTCGAAGAGGTCCACCTGCGTCCGCCGTGTCTCCCAATGCGCATGCCACCGCTCGAGCCGGTCCCAGAGGGGCGCCTCGGCCGCGGGCGATCCGCGCTGGCCCAGGAGCTTGGCCGCCTCGGTCGCGACCTCGAGGTCGGGGTCGTCGAGATGGGCAACGGCCGCGGACTCGAGCTCCGCGGAGTAGAAGAGCTGGCCCACCTCGCCGAGCAGCCCGGTGGCGCAGCTCCGACTTCCCGGCAGGGGCGCCGTGTCCAGCAGCTCGAGCAGCTTCGCCTTGCCGAGCACGGGCTCGACCCGCAGGAAGTAGGCGATCAGGGGGGCCTGCGGACAACGGCCGTCGCTCAGGCCACGCTCGTAAAGGGCCCGGACGCGGGGCAGCACGGCACGCGTCGCGCACTTCGCCACCAGGAACGTCAGCGCATCGGTCTCTGCGACCAGAGCCTGCTCGAGGTGGTCGACGATCTCGAGCTCCAGCTCGGACGCCACTGGCTCCGGGAGCAGGCGGAGCGCCTCGCGGCCAACGCGCGGCACCGGGCGGCGTGCCTCTGCGAGCAGGAGCGGCGTTGCCTCCGCCGGCGCCAGCTCGAAGAGCCGCCGCAGGGCGAGAGTCCGCAGGTCCTCGCCTCCCTGCCAAGGGAGGGCCGGCGGGGCCGTGTACAGGAGCCGCAGCGGCGCCGCCATGTCGGGCCCGCGCAGCATGGGCCAACGGACGGAGAGGAGATCGTGCTGCTTGGCGGCGGGGAGCTCCGAGAAGCCCTGCGCCACCAGCTGGCGCAGGTCCTCGGCTTGCCGCGGCGGCACCGCCGCGGGCTCGCCAGGCTCGCAGCTCGGTCGCAGCGTGGCAAGATCGAGGAGGGTGAGCGCGCTGACCGGCCTGGCGCGGCCCGTCTTGCGCGGCAGCGCCGCGAGCAGGCGCGCCCTCTGTCGGCGCCAACTCGCGTCGAGCGTCGCGTGCCGGATTCGCCACTGCTCCTCCGAGCGCCCGAAGCCCGGTTGGCGGCCGAGGACTTCCGGGGAGTGAACAGGGATGCCGGCCGGATCGGCGGCAAGGAGAGCGAAGTTCTCCAGGAACCAGCCGTCGACCTCCT
>DATNKH010000882.1:0-3654 GCA_035603475.1 Thermoanaerobaculia bacterium | reverse complement strand
CCACCGCCGGCGGCAGCAGGAAGGCCAGCGCCGCCGGCGAGATGCGGCCCAGCAACGACGGCCCGAGCAGGATCCCCGCCACCACCTCCCCCACCACCGGCGGCTGCCCCAGGCGGCGGAACACCAGGCCCACCGCCCGCGCCGCCACCAGGATCACCGCCAACGCCAGCAGCACGTGCGGCAGCACGTCGCCGGCCCCCCGCGAGGCAGCCGCGGGCGCCCCCGCCGTCCCGGGCGCAGCGCCCGCGCCGAAACCCGGACCGACGGGCGGCGGCGCGGTCAGCGTCGATCCCTGCTGGCGGATCCACAGGAAGGCGAGGATCGCGCCCGCCAGCATCAAGGCATAGATCGAGAGCGCGAGGAGCGAGAAGCGGTTGGACTGCCGCATAGGCGAACGTTCGTGTCCCGCGAGCGCCGGCCTGCTGCCGCGCGCCGGCGGACCGGAGATCCCTCCCCCAGATCAGCGAGGCTTCATCCTCGCCGCGCACCAGCTGCCCGGCATCCTCCTACAGTGCCGACGCGTGGCGATGCGGGACGCCGCGGCCGGCCGAGCTGCTTTTTTCAGTCCGACGGCCCGAGTGCCGGCGCGGCTACGCCGCGGGCAGGCCCTACGGCTTGCCCACCAGCTGCACCGCGTCGATCTCGTTCCAGCCCGGGATGATGTTGGTGGCGAGCGTCACCTTCACCCGGTTCACCCTGTAGACAGTGGTCTTGAACGTCAGGATCAGGTAGTTGAGCTCCTTCGTCGGGTCGACGCCCTGCCAGACGATGTGCGCGGCGCCGGCCTCGTCGAACAGCTCGACCTTGATCACCGCCCCCGAGCCCAGCGACTCGCGGACCCGCACCTCCGAGGCATGCACCGGCTTCAGGAACCTGAGGTCCAGCCACTCGATGCCGCCGTCCTGGGTCTTGGGGGCCCAGGCGTGCTGGTCGTCGGAGTACTTGTCGACGTTGGGCGCACCCGTCGCCTGCTTGGGAGACCAGCCCGCGTCCCCCTGCGCATCGTTGTAAGACGACGAGGCGGTGGCCTCGCTCGCCCACTGCCCGTCCGGGTCGTTCTTGATCTCGTCCTGCTTCAGCGCCCATTCCACGGCGGCCAGCTTGGCGGTGGTGTCGGCCACGCCGGCGTCCGCCGAGGGCGTCGATGCCGCCGGCGCGGCCGGCGCCGCGGGCGTCCCGACTGCAGGCGTCGCGGGCGTCGCGGGCGCGGCGGGGGCAGCAGCCTGGCTGGGAGCGGCGGGAGCGGCCGGTGCGGCGGGCGTGGCGGGCGCCGAGGTCGAGGAAACGTCGGCTTGCTTCTTCGCGCACCCGGCCACGAGCAGGCCGAGGACCAGCGCCAGGGCCATGGAGCCAGAGCGACGTGTCATAAGAAGTCCTCCTGAAAACCCGGCCGACGTTCACCGACGTGCACCGGCGTTCCGGGTCGATTTAGGTGTAGGGGAATTCTTTGCCGGGCGATCATACCGGAAACGCCAGGCGCGATCGTGTATCGTCGCCGCAGCGGGAACCAATGGCATCCCTTGGCCTGCTCATGATCGTGGTCCTCATCTTCCGCCTGGTCCGGCTGCTCCCCGTTCTCCTCACCCTGGCGCCCCTGCAGGCCCCCCGCCAGGATCCGGCCGCGCCCACCCGCCCCGTCCCCGCTCCCCTCCCCGTCCAGGCCCCGTCCGCGCCCGCCCCGGATCTCCCCGAGCTGCGCCGCCGCCTCGCGGCGGGCATCAACGCCGAGCGGCGCGCCGCCGGCGTGCCCGATCTGCGCCCATCGGCGGCGCTCGACGGCGTCGCCCAGCACCGCGCCGAGGAGATCGGCGCCCGCGGCGCCCTCCCCGACGAGTCCGAGTCGATGGCCCTCTTCGGGCGCATCCAGGTCGCGATGGTGCGCGCCGGCTACCGGCCCCATCTCTGGACCGAGAGCATCACCGCCATGGTGGGCGAGCCCGAGGCCGTGGTGGCCTGGTGGAAGACGTCGCCGGACCTGGCGCCCGCGCTGCGCGCCGAGCTCTCCGACCTGGGGATCGGCGTCGGCAGCTTCCGCGGCCTGCCGCTCTACGTGTTCCTCTTCGCCTGGCCGGAGCAGGACTCCTGGGAGCGCCAGGCCGAGCCGCTGCGCGACCTCGGCCGCCAGCGCTCGGCCCTGCTCGCCGCCGTCAACGCGGCGCGTCGTGCCGCCGGCCGGCCGGGGCTCGCGGACGACCCGCGCCTCGACGCCGCCGCCCAGGCCCACGCCGAAGACATGCTGGCGCGCTCCTACTATGCCCACCGGGGCCAGGACGGCTCGACCCCGCGCTCTCGGGTCGAGGCCGCCGGCTTCGCCGCCGCCAGCGTCGCCGAGAACATCGCCGCCCGCCACCTCAGCGCCGACGAGACCGTGGCCGGCTGGATGTCCAGCTCCGACCATCGCCGCAACATCCTCGATCCCACCCTGACCAGCCTGGGAGCCGGCGTCGCGGTCGGCACCTTCGACCACCCCTACCAGGTGCTCTGGGTACTGGACCTCGCCCGCCCGCGCCGCTGATCCGCATGCCCTCATCGCCTCTGCGTCCCTTTGACGACGGCGTCATCACCTCGGCCGGCGTCGCCTCTGGCATGGATATGGCTTTCTACGTCGTCGAGGCGCTGCACGGACGGGAGGTGGCCGACGAGACCGCCCACTACATCGAATACCGGCGAGATCGGCGCACCGGCGCCCCCCAGCCCCCTTGAGCGAGAGCCGCTAAGATCTCGAAGGGCGCGCGGAATATTGAGTCCCGGGACGAAGGTTTCCACCTCAGAACACCTCACCCAAGGCTCGGGAAGAGGGTGTCGAGGAGCCAAATGACTGAACGCTTGAACCTTCCAGTGCTCCCCCTGCGGGAGTTCGTGCTGTTCCCGGGCGTCGCGGCGCCGATCCAGGCCGGCAAGCCCGCCACCCTGCGCGCCGTCGAGGCCGCGCTCAACAGCCCCGATCGCCTGGTCTTCGCGGTCTCCCAGCGGGAGGACCTCGCGGTGGTGACGCCGGAGGCGCTGCACACCATCGGCACCGTGGCGCGCATCGGCCAGGTCCAGCGCGGCTTCGCCGGCATGCAGCTGCTGCTGTCGGGCGAGTACCGCGGCATCGCCATGCGCATCAGCGAGAAGGACGGCTACCTGCATGCGATCGTCCGCGAGGCCGAGGAGATGCTGCCGCTGAACCCCCAGGACGCCGCCTTCGTCGGCCTGTTCCGCGAGGCTCGCCAGCGAGCCGCCGAGCTGGGCAAGAAGTCGGGCCTGCCCGAAGAGGTCGTCCACCAGGTGCTCGAGGGCGTCAGCGACCCCAGCCGCTTCGCCGACCTGGTCGCCGCCTACACCGACGTCACCCCGGCCCAGCGCCAGATGCTGCTCGAGACCCTCTCGGTCGAGGAGCGGCTGCGCCGGGTGCTGGTCCACGTGCAGCGCCAGCTGAAGGTGCTCGAAGCCCAGGAGGACATCAAGTCGCGTGTCCAGGAGGAGCTCGGCGACCGCCAGCGCGAGATGTTCCTGCGCGAGCAGCTGAAGGCGATCCAGAAAGAGCTGGGAGAGGGTGACGAGGCCGGCGACGTCGACGAGCTGCGCGACAAGCTGGTCAAGCTGCAGCTGCCGCCGGCGGTGCGCAAAGAGGTCGATCGGGAGATGGCGCGCCTCAAGCGGAGCGGCCGC
>DATNKH010000881.1:0-4610 GCA_035603475.1 Thermoanaerobaculia bacterium | reverse complement strand
CTGCACGCGCACTTGGGTCTGCTGGTGCGGGGGAAAGACGTCGATGATGCGGTCGATCGTGGACGGCGAATCCTGCGTGTGCAGCGTTCCGAAGCAGAGGTGGCCGGTCTCCGCCGCAGTGATCGCGAGCTGGATCGTCTCCAGGTCGCGCATCTCGCCGATGAGGATCACGTCCGGGTCCTGGCGCAGCGCCGCCCGCAGCGCCTCGCTGAACGAGCGCGCGTCGCGCCCGATCTCGACGTGCTCGATCAGCGAGCGGTTCGACCGGTGCTCGTACTCGACCGGGTCCTCGATGGTGATGATGTGGGCGGTGCGGCCGCGGTTGATCTCGCCGATCATGGCTGCCAGGGTCGAGGACTTGCCGGACCCGGTGGGACCGCAGACCAGCGCCAGGCCGCGGCTGGGCTTCACCAGCTCCGCGAAGGCCGGCGGCAGGTTGAGGCTGGCGAGCGTCGGGATGTCGCGCGGCAGGGTGCGCACCGAAGCCGCCAGCTGGCCGCGCTGGCGGTGGAGGTTGACGCGGAAGCGGCCGGAGGCCGCAAGGTTGGAATCGAGCCTGGCGCCCTCGGCGTCTGCGGCCATCTTGGCAGTCGTCGCGTGCCCCCCCGCGCCCGCGAGGTGCAGCGAGAAGTCCGCAGCGCCGCGTTCCGCGATCTCGCGCCGGACCCTGTTGGCGAGCTGTGATTGGAACAGCTGCGCGACCGCGTCGGCCTCGAGCACCGCCGCGTCGCCGCGCTTCAGGCGGCCGTCCACCCGGAAGACCGGCGGCAGACCGGCCAGCAGCAGGAGGTCGCTGGCGCCGCGGCGGAGGGCCTCCCCCAGCAACCGGCCGAGCGCCTCCCCGGCCTCCAGGCTGGCGCGGGCCGGCGGCTCCGGAAGCTGGTCGAGCCACGCCGCGGCCTCGGCCCGCTCGTGGTCCGGCTCCTCTGCTCGCGGCGCCGGCGGACGCTTGGCCCGCGGCGCCCGCATCGCGCTCTTCTCTGGCACGGCGGGCGGCGCTGGCACCGATGGCATCGCCGGCACGGCGTCGGCGGCCGGAGCTGCACCAGCGGCACCGCTGAAACCGCGCTCCTCCTCGAGGTCGTCCTCGGCCTCGGCGGTGCCGGGCTGCTCGTGCTCCGCACGGCGGTTCAGCTCGTGCACGAGGCGATCCAGGTCCGGGTCTCGTATATGCTCGCTCATGATGATCGTTTTCGCTCCAAGGAGGGCTCGGCGCCTGGTTGCTCCTTGCCGATTGCCGTCGCACCGTTCCTTGCCGCTTGGTGCCTCGCCGCTACCCGCGGCTCCTCCCCGCCCAGGCGTCTAGCCTCGCACTGCTCGGCCCACTACCCGCCGGCGGCGGGCCGCTTCGCCCGGTAGCTCGCCAGCCCGGCGGCGGCCTGGCGCCGGATGGCGTTCTTCACCAGCGGCGTCCAGCCCAGGAGGCGCCCCTTCGGGCCCAGGGCCTGTGCCGACCAGGCCCAGAGGTCGAAGCTGTCATGGTGTTCAAGGATCGTGCCGCCGTCGAAGACGAAGCGGGCGTCGATGCGGTTGTGCACGGCGCGGCCGGTGGCGCCGAAGGTGTACCAGGCCTCCCAGTGGGCGTGGCCGGCGCGATCGTTGGCGGCCACCGTCCCGAGCTCCACCTGCAGGTCCTGGGCGCGCTCGCACAGCATCGCCCACATGGCACTTGTCCCCGCCGCGTCGAGCTCGAGGAACACCGGGTCCGAGAACCGCACCTGCCGGTGATAGCAGGCGGCCATGCCGGCGGCGTCGCGCTCCTGGAAGCTGGCGTAGAAGCGGTGGATGAGCTGGGCGTTGGGGTGCATCGCAGGGGCCTCCCTCGGGGCGCGGGTCCGTTGGACGCTGCATTCTACGCGACGGCAGGGACAGGGGTTTCCGTTCGGGGCCGAGGCTGCGGGTGGGGAGGACTTTGGCCCCTCGCCCAAAGGGCGGCAGAGGGGACTGACCCACTACCGGCTGCCGAGGACCGGGGTTTCTCAGGAGAGCGGCTGCACCGGGCGCAGCCAGCGCTCGAAGAGCCGCTCGACGGGCAGGCCGTAGGTGTCCTTCGCGAGGCGCCAGCGGGCGAGGCGCTGCACCGGCCAGCGCCAGGCGCCGCCGCGGTCCCAGGCGAGGTCCTGGTAGAACTTGAAGCGCTCGACGTGCCGGCGCTTGGCCTGGCTCACCCAGGGGCCCGAGGAGCCGATGAAATCGAAGCGCGACCACTCCTCGAGCGTGCTGGGCGGCGCGTAGCCGTCGCGGATGGCGTCGGCGGTGAGCACCGAGCCGGGGTAGGGCTTGAAGTAGAAGATCGGCGTGGTGAAGCCGGGCGACAGGGAGCGCAGGTGCTTGGCGAGGTCGAGCGACGCCCGCACGCTCTCGTCGCTCTCGCCGGGGAAGCCGACGATGAACGGGAAGATGACGTCGACGCCGTGGCGGCGGCACTTCTCGGCGGTGCGCATCACCTGCTCGAGCTTGATGTCCTTCTTGATGCGGTCGATCATCTCCTGTGAGCCGGCCTCGACGCCGACGATGACGCGGCGGAGACCCGACTGCTTGCATTTTGATAGCACTTCCTCCGGCAGGCGATCGCCCTGGTCGGCGCGCATGGTGGCGGCCCAGGTGATCGGCAGGCGGCGCCGCAGCAGCTCCTCGGCGACCGCGTCGACGCGTGGGACATAGGTGAAGTAGGTCTCGTCCTGGAACGACAGATCGGCGAAGCCGTAGCGCCGCCAGAGCGCCTCGACCTCGGCGCCGATGCGCTCGGGCTGTAGGCCCACCCAGCGCCGCTGGTAGACGAAGGGGTCGGCGCAGAAGGCGCAGCGGAAAGCGCATCCCTGCGACGAGATGTAGTCGAGCTGGCGCTTGCCCTTGAGGGCGTAGTAGCGCTCGACCGGCAGCAGCGCATAGTCGTGGGCGCGGAAGACGTTGACGTCGGCGAGCGGCCGCGGCTGGTTCTGCCGCACCTCGCCGTCCGCGGCGCGGTAGGTGAGACCGAGGCAGCCGTCGAGAGCGGTCGCCGGCTCGCCCGCCGCCAGCCGCTCGACGATCTCCGCGAAGGTGATCTCGCCCTGCCCCTGGACCGTCACGTCGACGCTCGGCTCCGCCAGGCACTCGCGCCCGAACATCGACGGATGCCAGCCGCCCCACACCACCGGCAGGTCGGGGCGCACCGCCTTGGCAGCCCGCGACAGGCGGACGGCGTCGGCGATCGGCGCGCCGGTCAGCACGGTCACTCCCAGGCAGAGCGCGCCGTCGAGCCGCGCCGCCAGCGCCGCGGCCGGGTCGCTCTCCAGCCGGCCGTCGACGATCGTCACCTCGTAGCGCTCGGGATCGAGGTGGGCGCCGACCGCCAGGACGGCGAGCGGCATGGTGTAGAAGACGGCGCGCGGGTTGTAGAGCACGACGCGATTCATGGCCGCACGCCCTGACGCAGGCACAGCGAGCAGACGCAACGGCGGCAGATCGCGTCCCTCGCCACGTCGAGGCCACGCCGCCAGGCGATGGCAGAAGGCGAGTTGAGGATCGCGGCCAGGCCGCCGGGCGCATGCAGATTGCCCAGTGGCGGCTGGAAGAAGCAAGGCCGCACCGTGCCGTCGGTCTCGATCACCGCCGAGACCCAGGGAGCGTTGCAGACGTTGGGCGCGAATTCGGCGCGCCCGAGCAGCGCCGCGAAGTGCTGCAGCAGGCGGCGCTCGAGCTTGCGCGGGCTCTCGGCCAGGAAGCCGCTGGCGAAGTCCGCGGCATGCTCCCGCGCCAGCGCCGCCAGCTCCGCGGCGAGCGGCTCCAGGTCCTCCTCGCGCAGGGCGACCTCGGCGGCGCGCTCGCGGTCCCAGCCGCCGGGCCGGTTGAAGGCCTCGCTGGTGACGTCGGCGGCAAGGAAGCTCAGGCGCTCGAGCCCGACGTCGCGGGCCGCCGCGACCGTGGCGCGCAGGGCGTGGAAGTTGGCGCGCTGCACCGTGCAGCGGCCGCTGATCCTGGTCCCCGTGCCGCCCGCGGCACGCACTGCAGCGACGCCCGCGGCGCGCACCGCGCCAACGCCCGCGGCCAGGCGGTCGAAGGCGCGCGGCACGTTGCGGATGCGGTCGTGCACCTGGCGCGGGCCGTCCAGGCTCACCACCACGTCGTCGCAGACCGCCACCAGGCGCGCGGCGTCGCGCGCCAGCAGCAGACCGGTCGAGAGCAAGGTGATGCCGATCCCGGCGCCGCGCAGCAGGTCGCAGAGCGGCCACAGCTCGGTGTGCAGGAGCGCCTCTCCGCCCGAGAGCACCACCCGTTCCACGCCCAGGCGCCGCCACTCGGGGAGCCAGCGCGCGACGTCCACGGCCGCCAGCTCGCGCTTCCCCCGGTCGCGCCAGATGTCGCACATCAGGCACCGGCAATTGCAGCGGCTGTGCGGGTAGAGGACGAGCAGCGGCAGCCGGTTGATCGGGTCGTCGTGCGGCAGGGGCGGCGGCAGGGCCGCGGCTCCCGGAGGTAGCCCGGCGGTCGGCGGCGCGGCGGTCCGTCCGGGCGGCCGGTCGGGCTGCGGGCGCGGCGCGAGCCGGCTCATCGCCGTGCCGTCTCCATGGGGCGGCGGCGCATCTCGAGCGCGAAGAAGGTGCCCAGCCCGCGGCTCGAACGCCAGG
>DATNKH010000880.1:0-4502 GCA_035603475.1 Thermoanaerobaculia bacterium | reverse complement strand
GCGGCGAGGTCCCCGAGCCGCAGGCGCAGCAGCGCGCTGTTCTGCAGGGCCTGGAGACTTCGCGGGTTCAGCGCCAAAGCCCGCTCGAGGTGGCGAGACGAGGCTGCCAGGTCGCCGAGGGCCAGGTAGATGCCACCCAGGTTGCTCTGCGCGTCGTCCGAGTCCGGCTCGAGCGCGGCGGCGCGCTGGTAGCAGCGCAGGGCTTCCGGCCAGTCCCGCCGCCGGGCGGCGAGGTTGCCGAGATCGAGCCAGGCCAGGAAGGTGTCGGGCGCCGCCGCCAGCGCCGCCTGGTAGTGGCGGCCGGCAAGCGCCGGATCGCCGCGCTCCTCGGCCAACCTGCCGAGGTTGTAGTGCACCAGGTCGAGGCGGGGCTCGAAGGCGACGAGACGAGGCACGGCGAACGCCGCGGCCACCGCCAGCGCGAGACCGGCGGCACGCATGGCGGAATCGGCGGGCCGGGACCGGCGGTGGACCGCCGTCCGTCCGAGGTCGGGAGCCTCCTCCTCGCTGGATGCGGCATGCGACGCCGTCGAGTGCGGCGCTGTCGCGGCAGTGCGCTCGCGACGCCAGGCCGAGACGGCCTCGGCAAGGGCGGCGACCGGCAGCGCGGCCAGCAGGAGCAGCGCCGGTACCGCCGGCAGGCGATAGCGCGCGAAGAGGAAGAACGCGACGGTCGACACCATCCAGGCGCCGGCGAACACCAGCGCCGGCGCCAGCCTCCGGCCCCGGCCGCCACCGAGGAAGCCGAGGCCCAGCGCCGCGAGCAGGGTCACGCCGCCGAACTCCAGCAGCGGCAGGCGATAGACGGGCGACAGGCCGCGAAGATAGTAGTAGTCGACCGCGTCCGGCCACTCGTACCAGCTCCAGAACAGGCCGAGCTTGCGCATCGTCAGGCGCAGGAAGTCGCCGGGATGCGAGCGCGCCCAGCCGAGCGCGCGGTGCAGCCAGAAACGCGACACTCCGGCCGGAGTCACCGGCCGGCCCAGGACCTGTTCGGCGATCCTCGCCGGCTCCCGCTGCTCGAGCTCGGGGATCTGCTTGCCGGGCACGATCGGCCGGTACGTCCCGTCGGCTCGCGGGTTGTTGCCGATGAAGAAGTTGACGCCGCCCTGGGAGGTCGTGAGGAGGAAGTCTCCGCCCACCAGCCCGTTGCGCAGCGCCACCGGCGCCAGCGCCAGCGCCACGCCGGCGAGGAACGCGGCGGCGCGGCCGGCGCGACGGGCGCGGCGGGCCAGGGCGGCGCGAGGGCCGGGCCCCGAGCCGGCCGCCCCGAGCCGCCCGCCGCTCCACGCCAGCGGCACCAGGAAGGGCACCACCAGCAGCGCGTTCTCCCGCAGCAGGGCCAGGATGCCAAGTAGTAAGCCGACCAGGAGCCACCGTCCGGCGGCTCCTCGGCGGGCTCCGGCGGGCGCCTCCGTGGGAACGGTCGCCGCTGCCGCGGCGGGCGTCGCCGCTTCCGGGCCGCCGGTCGCCGCCTCCGGCCTGGCTCTCGCCGTCTCCAGCCCAGCGCCCGCCGCCGCCCAGGCCATGGCCCACAGCAGGAAACAGACGGCGGTGACGGCGAGCGATTCCTTGAGCAGCTGGACGTCGTAGAACAGGAACGGGCCGTACACCGCCGCGAGCGCCGCCGCGGCCAGGCCGGCCTGCTCGCCGGCCATCGTCCGGCCGGCGCGATAGAGGGCGTAGCAACCCGCCACCGCCAGCCCGATCTGGGCGAGATAGGCGGCGTCGAGGCGAGGTCCGACGAGCTTGTAGAGGATGGCGAGGAGGTAGGGGTAGAGCGGCGCCTGGAAGAAGACGCCGCGCCCGCGCCCCAGCCAGTCGCCGCCGGCGATCTCTCGCGCCCAGCGGTCGTACTCCCAGCTGTCCATCACCGGCGCGCCGATGAAGGGCGCCCGCCGTACCGCCACCCAGTGTGCGAGGCGCAGCACCAGGGCGACCCCGAGGATCACCGTGATCGGCAACGCGCGCCCGGCGTCCGGCCTGGTAGGAGAGGAGCCGTCCTCCGGCGGCGGCGCGGCGATTCGCCCGGTCCTCAGCCGGCGCCGGCGGCTCGATGCCGCCGCGGCCGGCGCGTCGCCAGCCAGTGGGCCACCACCGGCAGCGCCAGCAGGCCGAGCAGCACGGCGAACCAGAGGGTGGCGCCGCGGATGATGAAGGTGATCAACGTGGCGCGGGCGGTGTCGAGGCCCTGCGCCCTGAGCAGCGCGGTGAGCGCGCCGTCGGCGGCGCCGAGGCCGCCGGGCAGCATCGAGGCGGAGCCCAGGACGGTCGAGGCCGTGTAGTCGAAGAGACCGGCGAGGAAGGCGGTGTGCGGCGCGTAGGCGCGCACCGCGACGACGAAGCCGGCGCCCTCCGCTCCCCAGGCGAGCGTGGACACCAGCAGGCCCATCGCCAGCAGCCAGGGAGAGAGCAGGCTTCGGAGTCCCTGGTAGATCGTGGCGAGCGCGCCGGCTCGCGCCCCGACGAACGGCAGCCGCGCCAGCCTGCCGAAGAGCCAGACCGCCCAGCGCTCCCAGGTGAAGACCGCAACGCCGAGCGCCACCGCGGCCAGGCCCAGCGCCGCCCACCACGGGCCGCCCGGGAAGGGGAGGGCACCGACCGCCAGCAACGCCGCCACGCCCAGGACGTCGGTGACGCGCTCCGCCAGCACGGCCGGGGCGACGCGCAGCGCGGGACCGCCGCCGAGCTCGCGCACCAGCCAGGCCTTGCCCAGCTCGCCGGCCTTGCCCGGGGTTACCGACAGCAGGAACCCGGTGAGGAAGACGCCGCAGCTGCGGCCGAGGGGCAGGCGCGTGCCGAGGGCGCGCAGGTAGATCTCCCAGCGCACGAAGCGCAGCGAATAATTGAGCAGCGACAGCGCCAGGATCGGCGCCAGCAGCGCGAAGTCGAAGCGGCGCAGCTGCGCCAGGAAATGCCGCGGATCGGCGAGGCCGAGCAGCCCGGCCAGCACCAGCAGGCCGAGGGCGAACACCGGCAGCAGCCGGCGCCCCAGGTGGTAGAGCGCGGCCTCGGGGCGCCGCGGCTCGGTGGCCGGCATGCTCGCCGGGTCCGCCGCCGCCGAGTCCGCCGCCGCCGCCGGGGTCGCCGCCGGGTCCGCCGGCGTGGCAGCCGGCACGGCAGCCGGCGCGTGCCTCCCCGGCGCGGCGGCCGGCTCGGGCAGGCTCAGGCCGCCGCCACTCGCGGATCGAGCTCCGCCGCTTCCGGGTACTGCTCGAAGAGGCGCATCCACTTGCTGGTCTTCCGATAACGCTCGATGCGCCGCTTGCCGATGGTCGGATACCAGGCGAAGTCGTGATAGAAGGACGATCCGAACACGAAGAAGTAGACCAGCGGCGTGCGGAACAGCAGCTTCTGCAGGCCGTGCAGCGGCCCGAACCAGACCAGGTTGCCGAAGCGGGAGACCGCGTTGTCGCCGACCGTAAAGTGGAAGTTCATGCCGGAGACGTCCTCGCCCACCACCTCGATGTCGCGCGGATCGCCCACTCCCAGCCCCGCCTCGTGGGCCAGCCGGATGTACTTGATCGACATCGGATCGAAGCCCATCAGCTTGGCCGCCACCGCGTCGATCGCCACCTGGTCGCCGGAGGCGAGCAGCAGGTCCTTCTCCACCGGGATCATGGTCCGCGGCCCGGGACCGTTGCCGCAGGTGGTGCCGTCCATGACCGCGAAGATGCCGCTGTGGATCTCCTTCTGGATGGTGAGGAGATCGACCAGCGTCTCGTGGATCCACGAGTGGGTGTAGTGCCGCCGCGTGTTGAGCAGGCCGCCGAAAGCGTTCTTCATCGCGCCGGTGGTGGTGGTGTAGATGTGGCACTTGACCGTCGGCAGGTGGACGATGTTCTTGCCGATGAAGAACTCCGGGATGGTGATCCCATCGGGATAGATGCGCGGCAGCGCCAGCATGCGGCCGCGGGGCTCGTAGCGGATCCACTTCAGGTCGTCGGGGAAGCAGTTGTAGCGCACCGGCACACCGTACTTCTCGAGCACGGGCAAGTAGCGGTTGAGGCGTTCCCCTTTCTTCGGGTCGGTGACCACGGTGTTGTTCTGCACGCAGACCTGGTCGCCCAGCCCGAGCCGGCGCAGCTCGAC
Organism: Thermoanaerobaculia bacterium; assembly: GCA_035603475.1. Classification (GTDB taxonomy): domain Bacteria; phylum Acidobacteriota; class Thermoanaerobaculia; order Multivoradales; family UBA5704; genus JASLEW01. The sequence continues at coordinate 410 of DATNKH010000880.1, read as the reverse complement.
GATGGTCCCTTCGAGCTGCCAGGGGGTGGTGTTGGCGCCCGGGAACGGGAAATGCCAGGAGATGTTGTCCTTGAGAATGGTGGTGACGCCGCGGGCGAGGTGATCGCGCGCGTCGGCCATCTCCATGGTCCGCCCGACGTCCTGGAGGACGCTCTCGGGTGTGGTCTTGAGCACGGCGACGCGGGGTTTTTTCACGGGTGGTGGTCCCTCCGGAGGATCGCTCGGCCGGATCTCTCGGCCGCTGTGCGAAGCGCCTACGATACCAATTCTAAGAGCTTTGCGAGGCGAAGAAGGCCCGCACCGCCTCGCAGACGGCCGCCACCTCCTCGTCGGTCAGCTCCGGGAACATCGGCAAGCAGAGCACCTGGGCCGCGGCGGCGGTCGCCACCGGCAGGTCGGCGCCGCCGATG
>DATNKH010000879.1:0-7701 GCA_035603475.1 Thermoanaerobaculia bacterium | reverse complement strand
GACGCGGTCGGGGCGAAGGTCAGGGTGACGCCGGCGGTTGGCGGGCCGGGGCGGCGCCCGCCGCGGATGCTGCGGTTCGTCGACGGCGGCAACGGCTTCGCCGCGCAGAGCACCAAGCGCCTCCACTTTGGCCTTGGCGCCGCGACCGCCGCCGAGGTGGTGGAGGTGGAGTGGCCCTCGGGGCTGCGCCAGAGCTTCACCGGCGTGGCGGCGGACCGCATCTACCGGCTGGTCGAAGGCCAGCCGGCGCTGGGGCCGGGACGGGCGGCGCAGCGCGCCGCGGCCGGGCCGGCGGCAAGACCGGCGGCCAGACCGGCGGCGACCGGGGAGGGGAGTCACCGATGAGCGAGCGGCGGGGAAGAGTTGCCGGCGTGGCAGGGATGGCCGGCTTCGCGGACCGGGAGGGGCTGGCGGCCGCAGCGAGCGGTCTGAGCCTGCTGATGGCGCTGGCCGCGCCGATGGTATTGCCGGCGGCAGCGGCGCCTTCGTCTGCCCCGGCGCCTGCTACTGCCCCGGCGCCTTCGTCATCCGTGGTGCAGCCGGCGCCGGTGGCGGGCTCGGCGTCCTCGTCACCCAAGGCGTCTACGGTGGCGCCTGCACCCTCGCTCGCTGCCCGCGAGCTGCCGGCCGCCCTCGAGCACATGGAGGCGGCGCTGGCGGCGGATCCCGACAACCTGCGCTATGCCTCGGAGTACCGTCACGCGGTGATCCGCGCCGGCGCCTACGACCGGGCGCTCGACTTCTTCGCCAAGCTGGTGGCGGACCACCCCGGCTCGGCCTTCGCATGGCTCAACTACGGCTACGTCTACGTCGACAAGATGCCGTCGGCCGGCGCCATCACGCAGGTGATCCTGGCCAACGACGCGCTGCAGCAGTTCACCCGCTCGATCGAGCTCAAGGCGAGCTGGATCGCCCTCTACACGCGCGGCAACAGCTATCTCTACTGGCCGAAGATCTTCGGCCGCGGGCCGCTGGCGGTGGCCGACCTGGAGCGGGCGGTGGCGATCTCGAAGAGCGAACCGAAGCGCGCCTACCAGGCGCATGCCTACGCCGCGCTGGGCGAAGCCTACTGGCGCACCGACCAGCCGGAGCGGGCGCGGGCGGCCTGGGAAGAGGGTGCGCGCCTGTTCCCCCAGGACGCCGTGCTCAAGGCGCTGCTGTCGCGGCAGGGCGACGACCTCGATGCCTTCATCGCCGACCAGGTCGACCGCACCAAGCGCGTGGACACCGACCTGCGCGAGCTGTGGGAGGACCGGTGACAGCCCTCCGCATGGTGGCAGGGTGGGTGGCGGCTTGGATGGTGGCGGCGCCTGCGGCCGCGGGGGCACCGCAGGGCACGGTGTCGAGTAGGGGAAATGGGATCCGTTTCGAGGAGATCGGCGCGCGCGCCTCTGCGCGCATGATTCACCATACTCGCCACTTCCATGGTCCCAAAGCCGATATCCTCGAGATGTTCACCTCGGGCGGCGCGGCGGTGGCGGTGGGCGACTATGACAACGACGGCTACGACGACCTCTTCGTCACCGATTCGGACGCCGGCCGCTCCTGCCACCTGCTGCACAACAACGGCGACCTGACCTTCACCGACGTGACCGCCGAGGCGGGGGTGGGGAAGGGCAACGACGAGCACTCCATCGTCTCGGACGCGCTGTGGTTCGACTACGACAACGACGGCCGCCTGGACCTGCTGGTGGCCCGCTTCGGCACGCCGATCCTTTACCACAACGAGGGCAACGGCAAGTTCCGCGACGTCACCGCCCAGTCGGGGCTCAACAAGTTCGGCAACACCATCGCGGTCATCGCCTTCGACTACGACAACGACGGTTACCTCGACCTGCTGTTCGGCAACTATTTCAAGCCGGTGGACCTGTTCGCCCTGAAAGACCCGCACGTGCTGCCGAACAACCTCGACCAGGCGACCAACGGCGGCGGCGTGACGCTGTGGCACAACCAGGGCAACGGCACTTTCGTCGACGTCACCGAGAAGGCCGGGCTCGCCAAGCACACCGGCTGGACGCTGGACGTCGGCCATGCCGACTTCGACAATGACGGCTGGCAGGACATCTACCTGGCCGACGACTACGGCACCGACCGGCTGTTCCTGAACAACCGCGACGGCACCTTCCGCGACGTCACCGAGGAGGCCATCGGCATCGACACCAAGAAGGGGATGAACGTCGACGTCGCCGACTACGACCGTGACGGCTGGTTGGACATCTATGTCACCAACATCACCGATGAATACATGCAGGAATGCAATATGCTGTGGCACAACAACGGTGTCGACGCCGCCGGCAAGCTGACCTTCACCGACCTGTCGCGGGAGACCGGCACCTGCTCGACCCTGTGGGGGTGGGGGGCGAAGTTCGGCGACTTCGACAACGACGGCTGGGTGGACCTGTTCGCCGCCGACGGCCTGCGGTCCGCCGGCGACAAGAACTACATCCCGGTGCTGCTCGAGATGATCATCACGCCGAACGTCGATTTCGCCGACGTCAACAGCTGGCCGGCGATCGGCGACATGAGCTGGAGCGGCCACGAGAGGAAGAAGCTCTTCCGTAACCTCGGCGGCTCGGCCTTCAAGGAGATCGCTCACGAGGCGGGCGTCGACAACGACCTCGACGGCCGCGGCGTGGCGGTGGCCGATTTCGACAACGACGGCCTGCTCGACATCTACGAGACCAACGCCAACCAGCCGTCGCTGCTGTACCACAACGTCACCGCGGAGCACGGCCACTGGCTCGAGCTGAAGCTGGTGGGGACCCGCTCCAACCGCGACGCCATCGGCGCGCGGGTGACGGTGAAGGCGGGCGGCGCGCTGCTCATCCGCGAGGTCAACGGCGGCAACGGTTACGCGAGCCAGAGCTCGACGCGCGTCCACGTCGGCCTCGGCGCCGCGACGCACATCGACGAGCTGGAGGTGCGCTGGCCGAGCGGCCGGCGCGAGAAGGTGCCGCCGGGGTCGCTGCCGGTCGACCACATCTACTACCTCAAGGAGGGGGCCGGGGTGGTGACGGCGGCGGCCGCCGGCGTGACGCCCCACCGGCGAGGCGGGGCGCCATGAGAGGTGGCCCGCGCCGACCTCGCCGGCCCGGCCTGGCCCGGTGGCTCGGCCTGCCCGGCCTCGGCCTGGCTCTTGCCCTGAGCGGCATCGCCCTGGCGGTTCCTGGAACGCCGGCTGTCCCGGGGGCCGCAGCTCCCGCGAGCGCCGCCGCCGAGGCGCTCTGGCAGCATCGCAACCTGGGCAAGGCGTTCTACGAGAACCCCACCACCCAGGCCCAGGCGGTCGACGAGCTGCGCCAGGCGCTGGCTCTCTCTGCGGGCGCGGTGCGCGACCGGCTGAACTACGGCCTGGCGTTGCTCAAGGCGGGGCGGACGGCGGAAGGAGTGGCGGAGCTCGAGCGGGTGCAGCGGCAGGACCCGGCGCTGCCCCACACCTGGTTCAACCTCGGCATCGCCGCCAAGCGGGCGTCCGAGTACGACAAGGCGCTGGCGCAGTTCCAGCACATGGTGGAGCTGGTGCCGGAGGAGCCGGTCTCCCACTACAACCTCGGCGTGCTCTACAAGCTCATCGGGCGGCCGGAGGAATCGCTCGCCCAGTTCGAGGCCGCGGCCAGGCTCGCGCCGCGGCTGGCGGGACCACACTTCCAGCTCTTCAACGCCTACAAGCAGCTGGGGCGCGCCGGCGAAGCGGCGCACGAGCTGGCGGTGTTCCAGGAGATCAAGAAGCGCACGGCCGGCGCGGCGGTGCCCGAGGACCTCGAGTGGAGCTTCTACTCGGAGCTCTACGATCCGCCGGCCGACAAGATGGCGGCGGGGGAGAGCGACGCGGCGGCGGCGGCGGCGGGGCCGCTGACCTTCGAGACCCTCGAGCTGGCGCACGGCCTCGACCCGGCGACCGCCGGCCTGCTGGTGCTGGACGTAGCGGGCGACGGCAAGCCGGCCCTGCTCGCCTGGTCGGCGGCGGGGATCGTCCTGTGGCGTCCTGGAACGGCTGTGGCGGATGGCAAGCTGGCGGGCACGGCATTGCCCGTTCCGGGCTTGGAAGGTGTGCGCGGCGTGATCGACGTCGCGGCCGGAGACTTCAACAACGATGGGCTGCCCGACCTCTGCGTGCTGAGCGAGTCCGGGGCGCGGCTCTACGTCAACCGCGGCGGCGGGCGCTTCGAGGAGAGCCCGGCGCGGCTCCCCGCCGGGCGCTTCCGGCGGGCGGTGTGGCTCGATTACGACCACGACTACGACCTCGACCTGGTGCTGCTGGGCGACACCGCCGCGCTGGTGCGCAACGACGGCGCGGCGGGGTGGAGCGATCACACCGCCGACTTTCCCTTCGCCGCCGGCCGGGCGCTCGACGCCGTCGCTTTCGACCTGATCGCCGACTCGCAGGGCGTCGACCTGGCGGTGAGCTACCAGGATCATCCCGGCATCCTCTATCGCGACCAGCTGGGCGGCCATTACACCGCGGAGGAGCTGCCGGCGTTGCCGGCAGGGGCCCGCGCGCTCGCCGCCTACGACCTCGACGGCGACGGCTGGACCGACCTCGCGGCCATGGCAGCCCCCGGCGGCGCCGCCCGGAGGATGCTGCTGCTGTGGAACCATGGCGGCCAGCTGGCGGCCAGCGAACCTGCCGGGGCGACGGATGTGGGGGGCGCAGCGCTCGCGGTCGCGGACTTCGGCAACCGCGCGGCTCCCGACCTGGTGGCCGGCAACGGGCTCTACCGGTGGCGGGCCGAGAGCGGAGCGCCGGCGGGGCGTTTCGTGGCCGCGCCGCCGCTGCGCCTGGTGCTCCCCCCAGCGAGGACAGGCGCGGCGGCCGGAGCAGGCTCGGCAGCCGGTACGGGCGCCGCGGCGGCGTTCGTCGCGGTGGCCGCGGCGGACTTCGACCGCGACGGCCGCGAGGATCTCGCGGTGGTGCGTGGCGACGGCTTGCTCGCGGTGCTGCACAACGTCTCGCCGGCAGGCCGCTGGCTCGAGGTGACGCTGACCGGGGTGCGCAATCCGAAGCTCGCGGAAGACGCGCGCGTCGAGGTCAAGGCGGGCGCGGTGTACCAGAAGAAGCTGTACCGCGGCACGCCCCTGCTGTTCGGGCTGCGCGGCCGGGTGGCCGCCGACACGGTGCGCATCACCTGGCCCAACGGCCTGATCCAGAACGAGACGCGCCAGGCGGCGGCGGTCAAGGCCGGCGAGGTCCGCGCCTACAAGGAGGCGCAGCGCCTGTCGGGCTCCTGTCCGATGGTCTTCGCCTGGAACGGCCGGCGCTTCGAGTTCATCACCGACGTCCTCGGCGTGGCGCCGCTCGGCGCCAGCTCCGGCGACGGGAAGTTCTTCCCGGTGGACCACGACGAGTGGGTGTTCATCCCCGGCAGCGCGCTGGCCGCGGCGGGAGGCGGCTTCTACGAGGTGCGCATGACCGAGGAGCTGCGCGAGGTGACCTATCTCGACCGCGTGCGGCTGCTGGCGCTCGACCATCCGGCGGCGGTCGAGGTGTTCACCAACGAGAAATTCAAGAGCCCGCCGTTCCCCGAGTTCCGCCTCTTCGGCGTCGAGCGGCGGGTGCGGCCGCGGCGCGCCGTGGACGGCCGTGGCCGCGACGTGCTGCCCGCCCTGCTGGCGGGCGACGGGGTGTACGCCGAAGGCTTCCGGCATAACCTGTCGGGGGTCGCCGAGACGCACACCCTCGAGCTCGACTTCGGTCCCGCCGCGGCGCGCGGCAACCGCGCGGTGCTGTACCTGAACGGCTGGGTGGACTGGGCCGACGGCAGCACCTTCCGCGCCGCCTCGCAGGAGAGTGCCGAGGGGCTGATGCTGCCGCGGCTCGAGGTGCGGGACGCCGCGGGGCGCTGGCAGACCGCGGTGGCCGACATGGGCATCCCGGCCGGCAAGCCGAAGACCATCGCCGTCGACCTGACCGGCAAGTTCCCCGGCGCCTCGCGAGAGGTGCGCATCGTCACCAATCTCTGCGTCTACTGGGACGAGATCTTCCTGGGCGAGGAGAGCGCGCCGCCGCGAACGCGGCTGACCGCGGTGCCCCTGGCAGCCGCCGAGCTCGCCTTCCGCGGCTTCTCGCGGCCGGTCATCGACCCGCAGCGGCGGCAGCCGGAGACCTTCGACTACCAGCAATGGATGGCGGTGTCGTCGTGGAACCCCACCCCCGGCCTCTACACCCGCTACGGCGACGTGCGGCCGCTGCTCGCGCGGGTGGACGACCAGCTGGCGATCGTCGGTTCCGGCGACGAGGTGCGGCTGCGTTTCGCGGGCGGGCGCCTGCCGCCTCTTCCGGCCGGCTGGCGGCGCGACTTCCTGCTCGACGTGGACGGCTGGGCGAAGGACGCCGATGCCAACACCGCCTACTCGCAGAGCGTCGAGCCGCTGCCGTTCCATGCCATGTCGGCGTATCCTTATCCCGCCTCCGAGCGCTTCCCCGACGACGCGGAGCACCGGCGCTGGCGCGAGAACTACAACACGCGGCCGGCGCTACGGCTGTTGCGGCCATTGACGTCGGCGGCAACCGCGAGAGTGGCGGCGGCAGGCGAAGGCAGAGGGGCGACCGGTGCCGAGCCCCGGTAGTGGTTCAGCCTCCCCCGGCCTCGCTTTGGGCGAGGGGCTGAGGCTGCTGGGGCGGGGGACTTTGACCCCTCGCCCAAAGCGAGGTCGGGGGAGGCTGAACCACTACTGGGGCTCGGCGGCGATGGTTGCGGGCACCGGTATTTGAGAGGGCTACGAAGATGAGAGATCACTGGAAGAACCTGGCTACGGCCGGTTGGCTGGTCTTGCTGGTCAACACCGCCTACATCGCGGCCTTTCCTTCGCCGACGCTGTTCTACATGGGCAACGTCGTGCTGCACCTGGCGCTCGGCCTGGCGCTGACCTTGGCGGTCGTGCGCCTCTGGCGGCGTGGTCGCCCGGCGGGTACCGCGGCGGCAGGAGGGGAGAGAGGTCCGGCCGCGGGATCGCCCGCGGGCAGGGCGGCGGTCTGGCTGCTGGTGATCGCGGCCGCGGCGGGGGTGGCGCTGGCGGTGGCCGGCAACACCACGCCGCACCGCTGGCTGCTGTGGACCCACATCGGCGTCTCGGCGCTGGCGGTGCTGGCGGGTCTCTGGTACCTGCAGCAGCAGGCGGCGGCGCGCGGCGGAGCCGGCGGAGCATGGCGGCGGCTGCTGCGGGCCAGCGTCGCGGTGGCGGCGGCGCTGCTGGTGGTGCCGATCGCGATGACCGCCTGGCGGCGCGCGCACCCCGACCCGGCGATGCGCATCCACAACCCGACGATCGTGCCGGCGTCGATGAGCGACGAGGGAGGGGGCCCGAAGTCGCCGTTCTTCCCGTCCTCGGCCAAGACCAACGTCGGCGGCATCATCCCGGCCGATTTCTTCACCCAGTCGGACACCTGCGGCGAGTGCCACCGGGACATCTATCGCCAGTGGAAGAGCTCGGTGCACCACTTCGCCTCGTTCAACAACCAGTTCTACCGCAAGTCGGTCGAGTACATGCAGGACACGATCGGCACCCAGCCGAGCAAGTGGTGCGCCGGCTGCCACGACCACGCGGTGTTCTTCAACGGCAGGTTCGACCGCCCGATCAAGGAGCAGATCGACACGGTGGAGGCGCGCGCCGGGCTGGCCTGCACCTCCTGCCACGCCATCACCCACGTCGACAGCTCGATGGGCAACGGCGGCAACACGGTCGCCTATCCGCCGCTGCACG
>DATNKH010000878.1:0-3049 GCA_035603475.1 Thermoanaerobaculia bacterium | reverse complement strand
GTCCGCGTCCTGCTCGCGGACCGGCGCCGGCAGCGCCTTGCGGTCGAGCTTGCCGCTGGGCGTCAGCGGCAGCCGCTCGAGCCAGACCACCTCCGCCGGCACCATGGCGTCCGGCAGCCGGGCGGCGAGCGCCCGGCGCAGCTCGGCGGCGAGCGCCTGGCGCGGCCCGGCGGCCTCCGGCAGCGGGTCGCGCGGCACCACGTAGGCCACCAGCAGCCGCTCGGCTGCGGCCGCCTCACCGTCCGCGGCGCCGGCGGTGCCTGCGGCGCCGGCCGGGAGGCGGAGCGCCACCGCCGCCGCCTGCACGGCCGGTTGCGCCGCCAGCACCGTCTCGATCTCCCCGAGCTCGACGCGTACGCCGCGGATCTTCACCTGGTCGTCGGCGCGGCCGAGGTAGTCCACGGCGCCGTCCGGCAGGTAGCGCGCCACGTCGCCGGTGCGATACAGGCGCGCCCCTGGCGCGCCGTTCCGATCAGACTGCTGGGCTCCCGCGGCCGCGCCAAAGGGGTCGGGCACGAACCTCTCCGCGGTGAGCCCGGGGCGTCCCAGGTAGCCGCGGCCCACCTGCACGCCGCCGATGTGGAGCTCACCCGGCACCCCGATCGGCACCTCCTGCCCGTGGCGGTCGAGCAGATGGATGCGGGTGTTGGCCAGCGGCCGGCCGATCGGCACCAGCCGCCGCGGGCTCCGCGGCTCGCACGCCCACGAGGTCACCTCGACCGCCGCTTCGGTGGGGCCGTAGAGGTTGTGCAGCGGCACCGGCAGCCGAGAGTAGAAGCGCTGCTGGAGATCGTGCGCGAGCGCCTCGCCGCTCGCCAGCACGCGCCGCAGCCGGTGCGCGACAGCGCCGTCGTCGTCCACGCCGGGGCTGCCGGCATCGGCCACGAAGGCGCGCAGCATCGACGGCACGAAGTGCAGGGTCGTGATGCCCTGGCCGGCGATCGTCCGCCACAGGTAGGCGCTGTCGCGGTGCCCCCCGGGACGCGCCATCACCAGGAGCGCCCCGGTGGCGAGCGGCCAGAACAGCTCCCACACCGAGACGTCGAAGCCGATCGGGGTCTTCTGCAGCACGCGGTCGTCGGCGGCCAGGGAGTACCGCTCCTGCATCCAGAGCAGCCGGTTGACGATCCCGCGATGGGTGTTCATCGTCCCCTTGGGACGGCCGGTGGAGCCGGAGGTATAGATCACGTAGGCCAGGTTGTCGGGGTGGGCGAGGTTGGGCAGATCGGCGGCCGCGGGCCCGAGCTCCGGCTCCGATGCGGACCCAAGCGCCAGCGCCAGCGCCGACGCCGGCGCCGGCCCAGGCTCCGGCGCCGCCGCGCCGTCGAGAAGGACCGTAGCGCCGGCGGCCGACTCCTCCTCGCCCAGCCGCGGCAACAGGCCGCCCTGGACGAGCAGCAGCCGGGCGCCGGCGTCCTGCCGCATGAACCGCAGGCGGTCGGGCGGGTGGTCGGGATCGAGCGGCAGGTAGGCGGCGCCTGCCTTGAGGACGGCGAGCAGGCCGACGATCAAGGCGGTGGAGCGCTCGGCGCAGACGGCGACCACCGTCTCCGGCCCGGCGCCGAGCTGGCGCAGCTGGCGCGCCAGCCGGTTGGCGCGGGCGTTCAAAGCGAGGTAGGTGAGGCTGTCGCTACCCTCGCCGAGCTCGCCGCCGCCGGCGACCACCGCCACCGCGTCGGGGCTGCGCCGCACCTGCTCCTCGATCAGCTGGTGCAGGCAGAGGTCCTGGCGGTAGGCGGCCGCGGTGGCGTTCCACTCGATCAGCTGCTGGCGCTCGCCGGCCGTGAGCAACGACAGCATCCGCACGCCAGTGCGCGGGAGGCCGGACGAACCGCCCTCGGCCTGGGCCGCGATCGCGGCGAGCAGGGTCCGGTAGTGGCCGGCCAGGCGCCAGGCGGTGGCGGCGTCGAAGAGGTCGCGGCTGTACTCCAACCGGCCGGCGAGCCCGCCGTCCCGGGGTCCCAGCTGCAAGGTGAGGTCGAAGCGGGAGCTGCCGGCGTCGATCGCCAGCGGCTCGAGCAGGAGGTCGGGAAGCGAGAGCGGCGCTGCAGGGGTGTTGAGCAGCACCAGCATGGCCTGGAACAGCGGCGAGCGATCGCGATGGCGCTCCGGCGACAGCTCGAGGACCAGCCTCTCGAGCGGCATGTCCTGGTGCTCGTACGCCTCGAGGACGGCCTGGCGGGTGTCCGCCAGCAGGTCGCCGAAGCCGGGGTCTCCTGCCAGCCGGCTGCGCAGCACGAGGGTGTTGACGAAGAGCCCGATCAGGTCCTCGGTCTCCACCGAGCCGCGGTTGGCGATGGGGAAGCCGACGAGGAGATCGTCCTGGCCGGAGAGGCGGTGCAGCAACAGGTTCCAGGCCGCGGTCAGCGTCATGAACAGCGTCGCGCCCGCCCGCCTGGCCAGCCGCGCGATCGCCGCCGACAGCGCGGCGTCGACAGTGACCGGGTGGGTGCCGCCGCGGTAGGAGAGCACCGCCGGCCGCGGCCGGTCGGCCGGCAGCTCGAGCAGCATCGGGGCGCCGGCGAGCTGCGCGCGCCAATACGCGAGATGCTCCTGCAGCAGCTCGTCGCGGAGCTTGTCGCGCTGCCAGATGGCGAACTCCGCGTAGCGCAGGCGGGGCTCCGGCAGCGGCGAGGGCAGGCCGCCGGCGGCGGCGGCATAGAGCGCCGCCAGCTCGCGCAGCAGGATCGCCGTCGACCAGGCATCCCAGGCGATGTGATGGGCGGTGAGCAGCAGCACGTGCTCCGCCGCGCCGAACCGCAGCAGGTGGCCGCGCAGCAGCAGGCCGGCGGCGAGGTCGAAGGGCGCGTGCGCCTCGACGACGGCCAGACGCGCGGTTTCCGCGACGGCCGCCGCGGACAGATCGACGATCGGCAGGCCGAACGGCCGGGGCCCGTGCTCGTGCCCTTCCGGGTACGCCAGCTGCGTCACGCGGTGCTCCACCACCACGAAGCGGGTGCGCAGCGCCTCGTGGCGGCGCATCACCTCGCCCAGGCCGGCCGCCAGGGCCGGCACGCGCAGTCGGCCGCTGAGGCGGACCGCCACCGGG
>DATNKH010000877.1:0-6260 GCA_035603475.1 Thermoanaerobaculia bacterium | reverse complement strand
CGTCCTCGGCGACGAGGACATCCACGCCCGCGTGGGTCAGGACTTCTGGGACGACGTCGCCGCGGCCATGGCCGACTACTTCCGCGCCGGTGACTTCACCGGCGGCCTCCTCCACGGCATCGAGACCATCGGCCGCGAGCTCGCCCCGAGCCTGCCCTACGACGCGGCAGCGGACACCGGAGAGGGTCCGGACGAGATCGACGTCGGGTGATTTCCGGCGGCCCGCAGAGCCCCGCTATATTTGGCGTCCTCCGTAGAGCCCATATCGATGATATGGTTGACCCGTATGAAGACCACGGTCGAGATTGCCGAGGATCTGTTTGCGCGCTCGCGGGACGTTGCCCGGCGTGAGGGCACCACACTGCGTGCGCTGATCGAGGAAGGCCTGCGAACCGCTCTAGCGCAGCGAGAACAAAGGCAGGAGGCGCCCTACCACTGGCCCGACCTCAGCGTTGACGGCGAAGGTCTGGCTCCTGGGGTCGAGGAAGGTAGCTGGGAGGCGCTCCGCGACCGGATCTACGCGGGCCAGGGCGCTTGATCGCCGTCGACACCAACCTCTTGGTCTACGCGCACCGCCGCGATTCGCCCTGGTTCGAGCCGGCGCGGCAGGCGTTGCATTCCCTGGTCGAGGGCACCACCACATGGGCGATTCCCTGGCCCTGCCTGCATGAGTTCCTCGCCATCTCCACGCATCCCAGCATCTACCGGCCGCCGACCGAGCTGCCGCGAGCGCTCGGACAGGTCGCGGCGCTGCTCGCTTCTCCAGGCCTGATACTCCTGAGCGAGCCCACGGGCTACTGGCAGGTCCTCGACCGGCTGCTCGCCGCGGGCAGGGTGACCGGCGCCAAGGTGCACGACGCGCGGATCGCCGCTCTCTGCCTTAGCCATGGCGTCTCCGAGCTGTGGTCCGCCGACCGCGACTTCTCACGTTTCCCGGAACTGAAGACGCGGAATCCGCTCGTGCCCTGAGGCGGGCCTGCGAGGAGGCGAAGGAGGCGCTCGGCGCCCGGACTCGTGCCGAGGCCATTCGAGCCGCGTTGGCGGAGGTGGTCCTCCGCCGACGGCTGGCTCACGCTCTCCAGCAGCGCGGTCAATATCAGCTTCGGGGAGATCTCGAGGAGCTGCGGCGCCTGCGGGAAGAAGGATGACCGTGGGCTCAGGAGCGAGAACTCTATGGGGCGGCTGACTTCGGCGCTCTCGCCGACTCGAGAGCATCGCCGAGCTGGCCGCGGCGAATCGACGAGTTAGTTACTTCCCCCGGAAAAACGGACCCGACCCAATGCCTCGGTGCGCACGCGACCACGCCAGGACGCTCTCCTCCGCCGTCGCGCGCTACGTGAGCTGGGCTGGAATCGCTAGCTAGCCGGACTTCTCGGCGATCAGCACGGCCCGGTCGCGGAGCTTCTCGGCGGCGGGGGAGAGGGGGGCGTTGGTGAGGATCTTGTTGATCCGGTCGATGGCCTTGGTGGCATCGCCGAAGCCCTGGTAGAGGACGACTTCGCCGTAGAGGTTGTCGGCCAGGACGTTCAGCCGGTCGAGGACCGGCACGACGTACTCGCCGTCGGGATAGCGGCGTAGGTACTCGGCGCCGTTGGCGAGGTCGTCGTAGGCGTGGGACATGGTGGCCAGCCGCTCGCCGGCCAGCCGCTTCATCTCCGGATCGCGGTCCTGGTAGGCGAGCTCCTGCAGGGCGGCGAGCTCCTTCAGGTTCGGGGTCAGGTTGCGCAGGCCGGTGCGGGCGCGCTGGCCGAAGCTGCTGTCGGGCGCCGCCTTCCAGGCGGTGAGGTACTGGCTGACGGCCTCGACCTCGCTGCCGGTGCGGCTGTAGGCGTCGCCGAGGGCGAGGGCCACCTTCGGCACCTCCGGGGAATCGGGGAAGTTGCTGACGAAAGCGACCAGGAAAGCGGTCTCGTAGACGCCGCCGTTCCAGACCTCCAGGGCGTGCGGGTAGAGGGCCTGGCGCTGCGCCTCGAGGTCGGAGATCTCGCCGTTCAGCGTCGGCGCCAGGGGCGGCATCGGCCCCATCGGGTCGAGCGCCTGGATCTCGGCGAGCTCCTTGCGGTAGGCGCGCACCACGGCGCCGTAGTCGTGCAGCTCGGGCGCGCAGGCGCCGGCCTCCATGCCGGGGATGCGCGCGATCTGCATACCGCCGCCCTCGCCGTTGCCGCGCCCGGGGCCGCCGCGCCCGCCGCCGCCACGCTGGCGGCCGCCGGGGCTTCCCGGGGCCCCCCCCTGGGCGCCGGCGGCAGGCTGCTCGTCGGCGGCGCCGGGACGGGGCGGACACTCGGCGAGCTTGGTGTCGCGGACATGGTGGAGGCGCGCCAGGCGGATCGAGTCGGCGGTCTTGCCCAGGGGCCAGGTGGCGAGCGCCATCTCGCTCGTCAGCTCGCTGACGCTCAGCGGTGGCTTCGGCGGCTCGAGCAGGATCTCGCCCCGGCCCGGGTTGCCAGGCTGCCGCTGCTGGCGCTTCTTCGGCGCGGTCAGCTCCTTGTACCGCTGGCGCTGGGCGTAGGCGACCAGCACCTGCTGGGTGCGCTGGCGGAAGAGGTCGGCGGCCATCGGCCGCTGGATGCTCCAGCTGCCCTTGCGCGCCTCGGCGGCGCGGGTCCGCTCCTCCGCGAAGGGATGGGTCTGCAGGTAGCCGTACTCGCGGATCTGCGGCGCCTGGGCTTGCATCCGCTTCCACAGCCGCTCGGCGCCGTCCGGGTTGTAGCCGGCATCGGCAGCCAGGCGCTGGCCGACGGCGTCGGCTTCGTCCTCCTGGTCGCGGCTGAAGCTGCGCAGCATCAGCTCGCTGAAGATCAGGCTCGCCGCCGCCGCGCCCTCGATACGGTTGCCGCCGCCCGGGTCGTAGCCGTAGCGCGGATCGTAGGGAGCTTCGACGCCGGTCCGCGGTGGGTTCTTGGCGGAGCTGATGAGCACGCCCGCCACCAGCAGGTTGCTCAGCACGCTCAGCAGCGTCGCGCGCCGCGATCGGTGCAGGGAGTGCTCCCGGATGACGTGCCCGATCTCGTGGCCGAGCACGCAGGCCAGCATGTCGTCGTCGGGTCCGATCATGTCGAGCATGCCGCGGGTGACCAGGATGCTCCCATTCGGCAGGGCCATCGAGTTCGGTTCCGGCGTGTTCAACAGCGAGAAGTTGAACGGGGACTTGTAGAAGTCGGCGTGCTGCGCCAGCTCGTAGCCGATGCGGTTGATGCGGGACAGCGCGCCGGGATCGTCGTAGTCGCCGTACTCCCGCCTGGCCTCGGTGAGCTCCTGCATCACCTCGGTCATCATCTTCTCGTCGGAGATGGCGATCGGCGGCCCCGCGGTCGAGCTCGCCGGCGGCGGAGGTGTCGGGGCCTGGTAGGCCGGAAGCGTGGCGGGCGGCACGCCGGTGGCGGCGCCGGCCGGCGCGGCTGGCAGGGGAGCGATCAGCAGGAGCAGGGCCAGGAGGGGAGCGATCGCGCGAGTCATCATGATGGTAGATAGTAGAGCTTTCGGTTTGGTTACACGAGCCTCACGAGAAACAACCGCGGCCGGCCGGGGAAAGTTCCCGCGGCCACGGGTCGTGGGTCGATACCGGACGCTGGAGACCGGGTGCCGCGCGGCTGTGGTAGGGTTCGGGACCCATGAGCGACCTGACCATCGAGGTGGTGACCACCCGGTCATCGATGGAAGAGATCCGCCCCGCGATCGACGCCGGGCTCAAGGAGGCGTTCCCGGGGGGGATGCTCAAGTGGCGCTGGGAGGGCGACGTGCTCCACCTGTCAGGCCCCGGCGCCAAGGGCACCGTCGTGCTCGAGGGCGGCCGCCTCGTGGGCCGCGCCCACCTTGGGCCGCCGGCCAGCATGATGCGGCCGATCATCGAGCAGAAGATCCGCAGCGTGATGCTGAAGGTCGTGGCCTAGAGACCGCCCGCTCCGCGGGGCCGGTGCGGGCCGCCGCCGGTCGCCGCGTTCGACGCGGTGCGGCGCCGCGGCAGACGGCCACATCAGCAGTCGGCCAGTCCGGCCCATCCGGCCGCTCCGGCCAGGTCGCCAACGCCGATGTCCGAGATCCAGAGCCTGCCCGGCGCCTTGCGGCGCCAGGCTGCGGCCGACCCCGAATCGCCTTTCCTCTTCTGGCCCGACGGCTGGAGCTGGCGCTGGTGGTCGTGGCGCGAGACCGCGGAGCTGGCGGCGCGGTGGGCGGCGTCGCTGGCCGGCCTGCCGCCCGCGTGCAGCGTGGCCTTCGCGGACGCCGCCTACCCCGAGGCGATCGCCCTCGATCTCGCCGTTCAGTCGGCAGGCCTGACG
The DNA here is from genome assembly GCA_035603475.1 of Thermoanaerobaculia bacterium. GTDB lineage: Bacteria > Acidobacteriota > Thermoanaerobaculia > Multivoradales > UBA5704 > JASLEW01. The sequence continues at coordinate 1,980 of DATNKH010000877.1, read as the reverse complement.
CCGGTGCCCCTCGTCCTGGCCTGGGGTGGCGGCGGCGCGGGGGGCGAGGGGCGACATCGGCGAGAGATGCAGGGCATAGAGCCGGCGCTCGCAGCGGCGGAACGGGCAGGCTGCCTGGCCTGGCTGGAGGTGGTTGGCGGGGAGGTACGGGTGACGCGGCTGGAGGCTCCGGTCGGAGGTGCGGCGCCGGCCGCCGCGGCTCCCGGCCGGGCAGCGGCGGCCACGGGCCCCGGCGTCGCGCCGGCGGCCGCGATGCCCGGCCTGGCAGCGGCACCCCCCACCGGATCGGCCGCGGTGCCGACCGGCGATCCCGGGGTGCTGGTGACCGGCGATGCCGGCAGTTGGCGACGGCTGTCGCAGTCCGAGCTGCTGGCGGCGGCGGCCGAGGTCGAGAGCGCGATCGTCTCGCGGTCCGGCCGCCGCGCGGACTCGCAGGAACGGGAGATCCTGGTCGCCGGCTGGCCGCTGCAGGAGTGGGCGGGCAGGCTGCTGGCCGCCTGGGCGGTGGCGGACGGGGCGGCGCTGGTGCTCGAGGCCGATCCGGCGTTGCGCCTGGGAGCGGTGCTATGGGCGCGGCCGACGGTGTTCCATGGCACCGCGGAGGAGCTGGCGGCGCTGCGGCTGCGGGTGGAGACGGCGCGGTGGCCCCGCCGCCGGCGCCGGCGGCCGGTGCCGCCGCTCGGGCGGCTGCGCACCCTTTTCCAGCGCGAGCCGCCAGCAGCGGACGATGAAGCCTTCTGGCGCCAGCGCGGCGCCCAGCTGGTGCGCCTCCCAGGTCTCGGCGACGCCTCGCGCTGACGGCCTGGCCGTGTCGGCCGTCGCGTGCGTGGTATAAGAACGAGGCGCGAGAGGAGGAATCCATGGCCGTCGACGACGCCCAGCCCGCAGCGCCAGGCCCTTCGGTGCCTCTGAACCTTCAGGTGCCGGACACGCCGGTGCCGCCGCCGTTGCGTCCCGAGAATCGGGCGTCGGCGCTGGAGGAGATCCGGGAGCGGGCCGACACCGTCTGGACCCACGGTCCCGGCGGCGGCTCCCGCACCCGGACCGCCGGCGCCAACGGCGGCGGCAGCATCCATGCGCTCACCGTCTCCGGCCGCGAGGACCTGAAGGGAAGGCACGGCCGGGTGGCGGTCGTCGACGGCTGCCGCACGCCGTTCAGCAAGGCCGGCACGGTGTTCAAAGACATGGACGTGGTCGACCTGGCGAGTGCCGCCACCGCGGAGCTGATCGAGCGCACGGCGATCGATCCGGCGGCGGTTGGCATGTCAGTCTACGGCGTCGTGGTGCCGGCGCTGCACGCTCCGAACCTCGGCCGCGAGGTGGTGTTCCGGACCTCGCTGCCGATGAGCATCCCTGGCATGACCGTGAACCTCGCCTGCGCCTCCTCGACGCGGGCCATCACCTTCGCCGCCGAGGCCATGCTCGCGGGCGAGTGCGAGGTGGCGCTCGCCGGCGGCGCCGAGTCGCTGACCAACGTCCCCATCCAGTTCTCGCGCCGCGCCTCGCACGCCTTCCTCGAGCTGAGCAAGGCCCGCACCATGGGGCAGCGGCTGTCGATCCTCGGGAAGCTGCGGCCGAGGGACCTGGCGCCGGTGGCGCCGGCGATCGCCGAGTACACGACCGGCATGACGATGGGCGACTCGGCCGAGAAGATGGCCAAGGAGAACGACGTCTCGCGCCGCTCCCAGGACGAGATCGCGCTGCTGTCGCACCAGCGCGCCGCCACCGCCACCGCCGACGGGCGGCTCGCCGCGCAGATCACGCCGGTCTTCCCGCCGCCGCGCTACGGCCAGGCGGTCACCCAGGACAACGGCATCCGCGCCGACAGCACGCTCGAGGCGCTCGCCAAGCTGAAGCCGGTCTTCGACCGCCGCGTAGGCGTAGGCGCGCAGGTAGCCCAGCGGCTGGTAGCCGAGCGCCTTCGCCCGCTCCTCGGTCATCATCAGCACCGCCGAACCGCCGTCGGTGAGCGGGCTCGAG
>DATNKH010000876.1:0-6199 GCA_035603475.1 Thermoanaerobaculia bacterium | reverse complement strand
GAGGCCGGCGCGGGCGACGAGGTTGATGAGATCAAGATCGAGGTCGAGATCGAGATCGACGATCCTAAGCGCTGCAACCGCTATATGGCGGCGATGGTCCGGGGGGTCGCGATCGGCCCGTCGCCGGCGTGGATGCGCGAGCGCCTGCGCGCCGCCGGGATGCAGCCGATCAGCAACGTCGTCGACGTCACCAACTACGTGATGCTCGAATACGGCCAGCCGCTCCATGCCTTCGACCACGACCAGTTGGTGGCGCGGGCGGCGGCGGCGGGTCTGCCGCGGCCGTCGATCCGCGTCCGCCCGGCGGCGCCGGGAGAGAAGATCACCACCCTCGACGGCGTCGAGCGGTCGCTGGACGATGCGGAGCTGCTGATCGCCGACTCGGCGGGCCCGCTGGGGGTCGCCGGCGTCATGGGCGGCAGCGAGAGCGGCATCGGCGCGGACACCCGCAACGTGCTGCTCGAGGCGGCCACCTTCGACGCCGTCGCCGTCCGCCAGGCCGCGCGGCAGCTCAAGCTCCACACCGAGGCCAGCAGCCGCTTCACCCGCGGCGTCCCGGCCACGCTCAACGAGGTTGCCGTGCGCCGCGCCGCCGGCTTGCTCGAGCGCCTTGCCGGGGGCAGGCTCACCGCCATCGTCGACCGCTACCCGGTGCCGCAGGCGCCGCGCCGCGCCTGCCTCACGGCGAGCGAGGTGCGCCGGCAGCTCGGGCTGGCCCTAGAGCTGCCCGAGATCCGCGGCTGCCTCGAGCGGCTCGAGTTCACCGTCGAGGAGCTGCCGCCGGCGGGCGGCGAGGCGAGCTTCGGGCTGCGGGTGGAGCCGGGGGAGGCCGTGCTGCTCTGCACGGCGCCGTGGTATCGCCTGGACGTGGAGGTCCCGGCGGACCTCACCGAGGAGGTGGCGCGGATCGTCGGCTATGCCGCCATCCCGCCGACGCGCCTGTCCGACACCCTGCCGCCGCCCTTCCCGAACCCGCTGCTCGAGACCGAAGAGCGCATCCGCGACCTCCTGGTGGGCTGTGGGTTGTACGAGCACATCAACTACACCCTGACCACGGTCGAGAGCCACGAGAGTCTCGGCTTGCCACGGCTACCGCCGGAGCGTTATGTCGCTCTCGACAACCCGCTCTCGGCGAACCGGCGGGTGATGCGCCGTTCGATGCTGGTCTCCGCCGTCGAGGCGCTCGCCGCCAACCTCCGCTACACCGACCGCATCCGTTGCTTCGAGGTGGGCCGCGTCTACCTGCCCGAGCAGGGCTACGGCATCCGGCCGCGCGAGGAACGGCGGGTGAGCGTGCTGCTCACCGGCCCGCGGCGGCGCGCCAGCGTCCACGCCGACCCCGCCGGCCCTGAGCCGCTGGACTTCTTCGACCTCAAGGGCGTTCTCGAGGCCCTGCTGTCCAGCCTCGGCTGGCTGGACAAGGTCGAGGTGGTGCCCCGGCCGGGGGAGGCGCCGTTCGGACCGCGCTGCGCCGAGCTGGCCGCCGGCGGCGACCGGCTCGGCATCCTGGGGGAGCTGCATCCGGCCGTCGCCGAGCGCTTTGGGCTGGCCGGCCGCCGGGTCTGCGTGGCGGAGCTGGCGATCGAGCCGCTGGTCGAGACCTCGTGGCAGCGGGAAGCGATGCCGCCGCTCAGCAACTACCCGGCGGTGGTGGAGGACCTGGCCTTCGTGGTGCCCGAGGAAGTCTCCGCGCACGACTTGGCGGCGGCAATCCGCCAGGCGGGCGCGCCGCTCCTCGTCGCCCTCGAGCTGTTCGACCTCTATCGCGGCGAGCCGCTGTCCGCCGGCACGAAGTCGCTCGCCTTCCAGCTCTCCTTCCAGAGCCAGGATGCGACCCTCGGCAGCGCCGAGGTCGGCGCCGTGCGCCAGCGGATCGAGCAGGCGGTGGCCGCGACGCTGGGCGGCAAGCTCCGCGCCTGATGGGTGGCGAATGCGCGCTGCTATGATCCGCCGGTCATGGGAGAGTCCGGCGAGGAAGGTCTCTGGATCGCCGGCGAGCGCGTTGCCGCGCGGTCCGGCCGGTATGGCGCTGTCGTGGAGCCCGCGACCGGCGACGTCCTCGCCCGCGTGGCCGAGGCGGGAGTCGAGGACGTGGACGCCGCGGTGGCGGCCGCGCGGCAATCGTTCGAGCATGGAGAGTGGCGGCGGGCCACCGCGGCGGAGCGCGCCCGGGTCCTGCTGCAGCTGGCGGACCGGCTGCGCGCCGCGGCCGAGGAGCTCGCCGTGCTCGAATCGCGCAGCGTCGGCAAGCCCATCCGGGAGGCGCGGGCCGAGATCGAGATGGGAGCGGCCTGCTTCCAGTACTACGCCGGCCTGATCCCCGCCTTCGCCGGCCAGACCGTGCCGGTGGGAGCGCCCGGCACCGGCCTCACTTTCCGCGAGCCGGTGGGCGTCTGCGGCCTGATCGTGCCCTGGAACTTCCCGTTCGCGATCACCACCTGGAAGGTGGCGCCCGCCCTCGCGCTCGGCAACTCGGTGGTGGTCAAGCCGGCGTCGGCGACGCCGCTGACGGCCCTGCGCCTGGCCGAGCTCGCCGCGGCGGCCGGAGTGCCACCCGGAGTGCTCAACGTCGTGCCGGGACCCGGAGCCGAGGCGGGATCGGCGCTCGCGCGGCACCCTGACGTGCGGAAGGTTGCCTTCACTGGCTCGACGCCGGTCGGCAGCGAGGTGATGCGCGCCGCGGCCGGCGACGTCAAGCGGGTCTCCCTCGAGCTGGGCGGCAAGTCGGCCAGCTTGATCTTCGCCGACGCGGACCTCGAGCAGGCCGGCGCGTCCGTGTCCGGCTCGTTCGGCAACGCCGGACAGGACTGCTGTGCCAGGAGCCGCATCCTGGTCGAGCGGGCGGTCTACGAGGAGGTCGTCGAGCGCTTCGTGGCGCGCACGCGGGCTCTCTGCATCGGCGACCCGCTGGCGGACTCGACCGAGATCGGCTCGCTCATCTCGCGCGAGCACCGCGAGCGGGTGCACGCCTACGTCCGGCAAGGCGAGGAACAGGGGGCGACGCTCTGTACCGGCGGGGAGGCGCTGCGCGGCGAGCCCTTCGATCGCGGCAGCTTCTATCAGCCCGCGGTCTTCCGCGACGTGACCCCCGACATGACGATCGCCCAGGAGGAGATTTTCGGCCCGGTCGTCGCCATCCTGCCGTTCGACAGCGAGGAAGAGGCCATCCGGCTGGCCAACGGCACGTCGTACGGCCTCTCCGGCTCCCTCTGGACGCGGGACCTCGCACGGGCCCTGCGCGTGTCCCGTGCCGTCGAGACGGGGGTGATCTCGGTCAACTCGGGTTGGAGCGTCCACCTGGAGATGCCCTTCGGCGGCGTCAAGCGAAGTGGCGTCGGGCGCGAGCTGGGCCTTCCCGCCCTCGATCATTACAGCGAGTGGAAGAGCGTGTTCATTGCCGGGAGCTGAAATGGCGGTGAATCAGCAGGAAGGCGATCAGCAGATGGACGACAAGCCGGCGCGCGGCATGCTGACCCTCCATGAGCTGGGCGGTCTCGTCGACCAGGGCGAGATCGAGACGGTGTTGTCGGTGTTCCCGGACATGTACGGCCGCTTGATGGGGAAGCGCTTCACCGCTGCCTACTTTCTCGAGGAGGTGGCGGCGGGCGGCATGCATGCTTGTGACTACCTGCTCGCCTGCGACATGGAGATGGATGTCATCGAAGGCTACCGCTACACCAGCTGGAAGTCCGGCTTCGGCGACTTCCTGTGCAGGCCCGACCTCGGCACCCTGCGCCTCGCCACCTGGCTGCCGCGCACCGCTCTCGTGCTGTGCGACCTGTTCGATCACGACGAGCAACCGGTCGAGGTCTCGCCGCGCCGCATGCTGCAGCGGCAGCTCGCGCGGGCGCGCGAGACCGGCTTCACGGTCATGACCGGTACGGAGATCGAGCTCTACGTCTTCGACGACAGCTACGGCGCGGCGCGCGAGAAGAGCTATCACGATCTCCGCCCGATGGGCTTCTACAACGAGGACTACCACGTCCTCCAGGGGACCAAGGAGGAGGAGCTGATCGGTGCGATCAGGCGCCATCTCGGCCAGAGCGGCGTCCCGGTCGAGTGCAGCAAGGGCGAGGCGGGCCTGGGCCAGCAGGAGATCAACCTCCGTTTCAGCGAAGCCCTGGTCCAGGCCGATCGCAACGTCCTCTACAAGCATGCCGCCAAGGAGATCGCCTGGGCGCAGGGCAAGTCGGTGACCTTCATGGCGAAGTGGGACGAGAGGCGAACGGGATCGAGCTCCCACATGCACGTCAGCCTCCGGGATGGCGAGGGCAGGCGAAGCCTCTTCGCCGGCGACCGCCCCACCGGACCGGTCGCGGCAAGCGACACCTTCCGCTGGTTCCTGGGCGGCTGGATGCAGCACGCGCGGGGCCTGTGCGCCTGCTACGCCCCGTACCCGGTGTCGTACAAACGCTTTCAGAGCCGGTCGTGGGCGCCCGTCGCCATCGCCTGGAGCTATGACAACCGCACGGCCGGCTTCCGGGTCGTCGGCCGCGGTCCGTCGCTGCGCGTCGAGTGCCGCATCCCCGGAGCGGACGCCAATCCTTACATCGCCTACGCCGCTGCCATCGCGGCCGGCCTGGACGGCATCCGTCACCGCGTCGAGCCTCCGGAGGCCCTGCGCGGAGACGGCTACGATCCCGCGGGCCTGCCGAGCATCCCGGCGACGCTGCGCGAGGCGATCGACGAATTCGAGCAGAGCGGCCTGGCTCGCGAAGCCTTCGGCGAGGACGTGGCGGCGCATTACCTCCACTTCGTCCGCACCGAGCAGCGGAAGTTCGACGAGGTGGTCACCTGCTGGGAGCGGGCGAGATACTTCGAGCGGGCATGAGAGGGTACTGAATATGGGCACTCGTCTGGAGAACAAAGTCGCTCTGATCACCGGCGGAGCCTCGGGGATCGGGTTGGAGTCCGCGCGGCTGTTCGCCCGCGAGGGCGCCCGGGTCGCGGTGGTCGACGTGAACGATGACGCGGGCCGGGCGGCGGTCGAGGAGCTGCGGGCCGCGGGCGGCGAGGCGGTCTACGTCCACGCCGACGTCGCCGAGGCCGCGGACGCCGCGGCCATGATCGAGGCCGCAGAGGATGCCTTCGGCCGGCTCGACGTCCTGTTCAACAACGCCGGCATCTCCCATGCCGGGGACGACGACGCCACGTCGACCGGGGAGGACGTGTGGGACCTGACCATGAGGGTCAACCTCAAGGGCGTCTTTCTCGGCTGCAAGCATGGCATCCCGGCCCTGCGCCGGGCCGGCGGCGGCTCCATCATCAACACCGCATCGTTCGTGGCCATCCTCGGCGCGGCCACGCCGCAGGTCGCCTACACCGCCAGCAAGGGAGGCGTCCTCGCCATGACCCGCGAGCTGGCCACGATCCACGCCCGCGAGAGGATCCGGGTCAACGCCCTGTGCCCGGGTCCGGTCCGCACCGAGCTGCTGATGAAGATCCTGGATACCGAGGAGAAGCGGCAGCGCCGCCTCGTCCATATCCCGATCGGTCGCTTCGCCGAGGCCCGCGAGATCGCCCAGGCCGCCCTCTTCCTTGCCTCGGACGAGTCCTCCTACATGACCGGCGCCACCTTCCTGGTCGATGGCGGCATCACGGCCGCATACGTGACGCCGGACGGAGCGTAGCGGCGGCAGAGCTGAGCTCGGAGAGACGCCCCGGACCCAGCGACCTGCCCGGCCGCTCGTCCTGCGCTAGCTCAGGCTGGGATCGGCGCCGGCCGGGAGCCGCCAATCTGGCGGCGGGGCGAGGGCGCCATCCAGCAGCGCCGGCACCGGGCGCTCCGCGAGGTTGGCGAAGTCCAGGAACTGCAGCCCCATGCCGCGCGGCTCCCGCCGGAGGTTGCGCCAGCGGACCACGGCGCGGGCGGAGAACGGTGCGCGGTCGCTCCCGGCCCCCGGGTAGAGGTCGAGCAGGATCACGGTGCCGACGCCGAAGGGGTGGCGGGTCGAGATGAAGAGGCCGCCCAGGGAGAGGTTCTCGGCGACGCCGAGGAGGTAGCGGCGGTCGTCGGGCCGCACCGGCGTGGCACGGTAGATCACCTCGGTGCCGGGAAGGATGGCGCGATAGTCGCGACGCTGGTCTTGGTCCATGAGCTCTCACCTCCCGGCGGGCACGCCGCCGTCCTGTTGGTCGCCGTGGTCGCCGTGGTCCCCATGGTCGCGGTTTCCGCCGCCGGGGCCGGCCGCGGCTCGCG
>DATNKH010000875.1:0-3761 GCA_035603475.1 Thermoanaerobaculia bacterium | reverse complement strand
TCGACGTCCCGCAGACGCGTCTTCCCAGGGTGAGCGGGAAGGAGAGGCTGCGGTGAGCCCTGGGCAAACAGCTTCCGTAACAGCCGCGCGCCCGCCCTCTGTCGCCCTGCGCCGCTCGGACCCACCGCGGCAGCGTCCGCTTCCTCGGGGGGCGAGGCTGCAGTCCCGGCGAGCCGCACCATCTCCTCTCGGTCGTACAAGTCGATCGGATAACGATCCTTGACCGGGCCTTGCTTGGTGCCGATCGCAAAGATGGTGTCGCCGCGTAACTCCGTCGAGAGCCCCCAGGTCCTGAGGGCGCGCAGCATCCTTTCGGACTCGCCGCGATGGTAGACGTTCTCGGTCCACACCTTGGCCGCGAACCCGCCTGCTTCCAGGAGCGCACTGATATCGCGTGGAACATACTCACGGACGTGACGCATCGCCTGGTCACCCGGCACGAACTTGCCTTGCCAGTAGGGGTTGTGATGGGTGAGTTGAGCAATGAGGGCTCGCCAGGACGCCAGGTTGGCGGTCGAGAGGAGCAGCTTGCCGCGAGGCTTGAGCACCCGGTTGGCCTCACACACGAGGAACATAGGGTCGTGGAGCAGGTGCTCAATCACCTCCAGGATCACGACGAGGTCGGCCGACTCGTCGGGCTGTGGAATGCCGTCGCGCTCGACATCGATGGCATGCACCGTGATGGCAGGGTCGAGGTTCTGCCGGCCGGCGTCGCCGAGCGGGGCGGTCACCACCAGCGAGTGGGCGTTGAAGACGCCCATCAAGGCAGGGGTGTAGGGCGGCCAGGTGCCGACGTCGATGACGCAGCCCTTGTCGTCCGGCGATAGGTCGCGCTGAAGGTCCTCGAGGATCTCGAACGATCGCATGAGGCGCGTGCGATGGTTCAGATAGTAGGTGTCCGCGGCCAGTGAAGGATCGGCGGCCTCCATCATCGCCAGCGCGGCGGACTGCGCTGCCCGATCCCGCCCGTTGCGCAGGCGCTCGCAGTCCATCAGGATCTCGTCTTGGAAGCGAAGGGTTGCCAGGGCGGAACGGGAGGGCTCGATCGAGGCGCCGGTCCCCAGGTGCTCGATGAGGTTCGCATAGATGGAGTCCAAGCGGATCTCGTAGTACTCGGCGGTCTGCCGGGTGGCAGCCTCGATGGCCTCGATGCGGTCGAGAACGTGCGCCGCCCGCGATGCCTCGGTCTCCAGTCTTCCGATCGCCTCGGTCGCCTGCTCCAGCCGGTCGAGAGCCGGTGACCCGCCCATCCAGAGCCAGAGCTTCCGCAGGACTGTTCGACGGCTCATAGCAGGAGGCGCGACAGCACCGAGTGTGCGCTCTCGTGCGCCGGAACGCGGCGGGCGTCCCGAGCGACGAGGCGAGCCGTGTTGCCGTGCCGCTTCCATTCATCGTGGGCACCCTGGATCGCCGCGAGGATGTCCGCTGGTTCGCGGGACGGTTCGCAGGAGCAGTAGAACTCGGCCCGCTCCTCGTTGAAAGCGCCGTACCGCGTGATCGCGACGGGGACGCCGAGGTGGCGCGCCCGCTTGAAAGTCCCCGAGGTCTCGCCGCAAGAGGGAAAGCGCAGGTTGAAGACGAGGTGTGTCTCCGCCATGAGCCGCTCGAGCTCGGGCTGCGGCACGTAACCGAGGAAAGCCACGCGTTGCGCAATGCCCGCCCGCTGGGCGGCGCCGACAGGATCGTAGTTCCGCGGGGGATGAAGGTGGCCGGCAATGCGGAGCAGAGCCTTCGACTGCTCGTCCGCGGTGAGTTGGCGCAGGAACGCCGCGAAGGCTTCGATGACGGGGATGATGCGCTTGGCGGCGGATCCCCAGCCGAAGAGGCCGACGATGAACTGCGACGAGCTCTGGCGGATGAGCTTGGGCGCGGAGTCGTCGAGCACGGTCGTCGCTCTGTCCGTGGGGTGATCCATCACCGAGATGGGCGGGAGCGGAAAGCCTGGGCGGGTCTCCAGGAGCAGACGAAGGCGAGCATAGTGACTGTGGACGATGATGTGGTCCGACGCCAACAACGTCGGAGTCTGCGCCATGATCGACCTCCTGGGAGAGTGCGCCGCTCCTAGCCCAATCAGCTCTTGGAAGAGTCTCGCCCTGTGCGGCCCAAGCTCCGCGATGACGAAGCCGGGCAGATCGGCTGGCGAGAACCCGTGCTCGCCAGCATGACACATCCCGGTAACGTTGATCGCGCAATTGAGGTCGTGGATCAGGGAAGTCACGACGCCGCGGCGCGGCGTCATCAAGCCGCGGAAGCAGTAGCGGTGATATTCATTGTTGGCCAGGAAGAAGATCGTGTGGTCGTGGCAGTTGGGTACCGCGGCCTCAGGACCGATGACGGCATGTTCCTGAAATTGCTTGATCGAAGTACCGGTCGCTGAATCGACGACGAACCGGAGGCGGAAGCGCTCGAACAACCCGCGCGGCGCCTCCTCCAGGAGGATCGGCACATAGTCCGCCGTGCCCGTCATGGCCGGAGGAATCGGTGTCCAGAGAAAAAGCGTCGGCCGATCAGATCCCGTCATCGGTATAGCGAAAGGTGGGCGCGATGATACCCCAGTCAACGCTCCACCCCGGGCCTGATGGCCGCGCAAGTCGCAACCTGGCCAGCTGCAGGGCAGCGAGTTGAAGCTTCCGAACTCTTCGGCGGCGATTCCTCCGATGGCCGATCGCCCGATGCCTGGTTGGCTCCATTGCTCTTTGAAAAACTAGCGCCCTGCGCTAGAATTTCATGGTGCCTGCCCACATCGAACGCCGGCGACATCTGGATTCTCTGGGTAGGCTGCTCGAGCAGTTCCCGGTGGTCGGGCTGCTGGGCGCGCGGCAGGTGGGCAAGACGACCTTGGCGCGGGACTACGCGGCTGGCTGCAACCTGCCGGCGACGTTCTTCGATCTCGAAGATGCCGGCGACCTCGCCCGGCTGGCCGAGCCGATGCTGACTCTGCGCGGCTTGACTGGTCTCATCGTCATCGACGAGGTGCAGCGACGCCCAGATCTCTTCCCCGCCCTGCGGGTGCTGGCCGACCGGCGGGGACGGGCGGCGCGGTTCCTGGTGCTCGGGAGCGCCTCGCCCGAGCTCCTCAAGCAGACCTCTGAATCGCTCGCCGGCCGGATCTTCTACTACGAGTTGGAGGGCTTCGCCCTGGACGAGGTGGGTATTGGCTCCCGCGACCGGCTCTGGCTGCGGGGAGGGTTCCCCCGCTCCTTCCTCGCGGCATCTGATGACGAGAGCGCGGCATGGCGGCGCGGCTTCATCCGGACGTTTCTGGAACGCGACCTGCCGCAGCTCGGAGTGACCATCCCGGCCGCGACGCTGCGGCGTTTCTGGACGATGCTGGCCCACTATCACGCGCAGGTATGGAACGGTGCAGAGATCGGGCGGGCCTTCGGAATCGCCGGCACGACGGTACGGCGCTATCTGGATCTCCTGACCGCCACGCTGGTCGTGCGCCAGCTACAGCCGTGGTTCGTGAACCTCGGCAAGCGGCAGGTACGCTCGCCCAAGGTCTATCTCGCCGACAGCGGCCTGCTCCATTCGCTCCTCAACCTGACGACCCTGCACGATCTCGAGGGCCATCCGAAGGTCGGCGCCTCGTGGGAGGGCTTTGCGTTGGGCGAGGTGCTGGTGCGCCTGGGCGCACGGACCGAGGAGTCCTTCTTCTGGGCAACGCATGGCGGCGCGGAGCTCGACCTGCTGGTGGTGCGCGGCAGGCAGCGCCTTGGCTTCGAGTGCAAGCGCACCGACGCGCCACGGCTGTCGCCCTC
>DATNKH010000874.1:0-8088 GCA_035603475.1 Thermoanaerobaculia bacterium | reverse complement strand
GACGTAGAGATCGCCATCGCGGACGCAGGCGACGCGCGCGCCGTCAGGCGAGAAGCGAGGGTCGAGCGGGTATCCGCCGGCCGCCGGCAGCTCGCGGACCGCGCCGGTCGAGCGCTCGATCACGAACAGGCGGCCGGAGAGCGGCACCAGGACACGCGCGCCGTCGTCCGGGAGGGCGAAGGACGCGATGCCGCGGGCGGCGAGCCGCGCGCGCTCGCGGCGCGCCTTCTCCTCGGCGGAGAGGCGCTCCTCGCCGCCGCCCAGGAGCTGCTCGGCGCTGGCCAGCAGGCGCTCGTCACCGGCCTGGGGGTCGAGCTCGTAGAGGTCCCGCACGAAGGAGCGCGGTCCCGAGCGTAGGAAGAGCACCGCCCGTCCGCCGGGCACGACCTGGATTGCTTGCGGCGTGCCGAGGGTGAAGCGTAGGGTCGCCATGTACTGCTCGAGGAACTGAGGATCCGGGCCGGCAGGTGGAGCGTTCCCCGCCGCAGCCGCTGGAGCGCTCGCCGGGGCGGCCGGCGCCTGGGGGGGCCGGAAGGCGCCGGCCAACAGCAGCAGCGCGGCGGCGCAGACAAGAGGCGCCCAGGGGACTCTGGGAGAGCGGTTCATGGCGGGTCAGGCGCCGGTGCGCGGCGCCAGCGTATGGCCGCGAGCCCGACGGCGTCAACGGCGACGGGCTACGGGGCTACGGGTAGTGTCCTTGATTGCAGCCAGGACACTACCGAGCTACGAATAGGGCAGCAGTGGCAGCAGCGGTTGCGGGTCCTCGCGCCGGGACGCGCGGCGGTGCCTCGCCCCGGCCGGCGGATGTGGTTCGAGGTGGAGCGGGCCGAGGAGCTCGGCGCGTGTGACGGCGGCGATGCCTTGCTGTCGCGGCGCGCGCCAGGTGCCGGAGGGGGCGCGGAAGGCCACGGTCCTCGCGCTCTGCCCGGCGAGCGATGCCGCTTGCGGCTCGGCGACGAGGAGACTGTCGTCGGGCACGCCGCTCACCACGGCCGGGGAGTGCGTGTTGACGATGACCTGCCGCAGTGGGTTGCCGGCGCCCAGCGGCTCGTCGACGTCGGTCGGAATCGCTTGCAGCAGGCGCAGCAGTGCCGGGATGCGCGCCGGATGGATGCCGTTCTCCGGCTCCTCGAGGCAGAGCAGGCCGGGCGCCCGCGGATCGACGGCGAGGACCGCGAGCGCCAGCAAGCGCAGCATGCCGTCGGAGAGGGAGCGCGCCGCATGGGCGACGCCGTCGCGGCCGGTTACCACCAGCGTCAACAGCTCTCGCTTGGCGTCGGCCTCGAGGCGGATCTCGCCGACCTCCGGGCCGATCTCGCCGAGCTCGCCAATCTCCGAGAGGCGGGCGGCGAGCGCTCCGTAGAGCTGCTCCGGCACCGCCAGCGCGGCGCTGCCGGCTCCCGCGGCGTCGAGCGGCCGGGCGGCGGTGGCCAGGCGATGCAGCGTCGAGGCGAGGTGCGCGCCGTCGCCGCCCAGGCTGGTGGGTGCCCGGAAGTCGTCAGGCTCGCGCAAGCTCGACGGCTCGAGCCGCATCAGCTGCCAGGACTGCATCTCGCGCCGGGCCGCCAGCGCCGTCGGGCTCTCGGCGGCGTTGGCGGCCGAGAGGACGGTGCGTGGCAGGCTCTGAGCCGGGACGCTCCAGTGACGGGCGCCGCCGCCATCCTGGTGGAGCGTGACGACGCGGTTGCCGCCCTCGCGCTCCGTGGAGATGAAGTAAGGCGCCCGGCGCGAGCCGGTGACGGCGGATCGCCGCCAGGTGGCGGCGCGGTGTGGGAACGGCAGGTGCCTGAAGGCCTCGCCGAGGTTGATGTGGCTCAGCTCCTCCTTGACGATCTCGAGCGGCCCGAGATGCCTGGACGCCGCGTCCTGCCGCCTGGCCAGGACCAGGTGGTAGTGGAGGAACGTGATGCTCGGTCGCGCCGTCTGCCCGAGATCGTCGACCGCTTCGCCGGGCACGATCATCTCGGCCGCGAAGGACATCTCCGCGACGGAGTCGGCGCCGGCGCGCAAGAAGAGACTGTCGACATCGGTTGCCCGCCGGTCCCTGGTCCGGACGGACTCGGCGGCATCGACGAGCGGGCGGTCGGCGAGGGCGCCGAGGAATCCCACGGCGTCGAAGAGGTTGGACTTGCCGGCGCCATTGACGCCGGCGACGCAGGTGAAGGGACCGAAGTGGAGATCCAGGTCGAGGAGATTCTTGAAGCCGGAGACTCTCAGGCGCGTGAGCATGCGAGCGTCCCTATCCTACCGCCAACGAGGCGCGCGCGGCCGGGCGCCCGACCGTGGCTCAGCTTGCCCGCCCCAGGGCAATCTCGCCTGCCGGAGGCCGTAGAGCGGTTACGGCAACGGGCGTGGCGGCGTTCCTGGTACATAGAATGCCAAGATATCTCTCGCTTTGGCGTAAAATGCGCTATCATCTTGGATAACCAATCGGGAGGGTGGAAACTACAAATGAAAAAGTCGAGGCGTCAAATCGGTGCACCGCAGGAGGGGGGAGGAGCGGCAATCTCCCGAGAGATGTCGAAGTCGGAGGGGGCACGCATCACCGCGATGCTGCAATCGGCCATCCGGCTGTCCAACCTGACCTACCGCGACGTCGAGCGGGAGCTGGGTTGGAGCGTCGGGACGATCACTCGGCTGATGCGCGGCGGGCTCGAGTTCAAGCTCAAGCACCTGCTGAGCATCCTGCGCGTGATCCACTTCTCGCCCGCCCGCCTGTTCGTCGTGGCCTACCCCTTCACCAGGGGGGACAACCCGGCCGAGGACCGCTTGCAGCGGTTGCTCGAGAACATGCACGGCGAACCCGAGACCTGGGAGAGATCGGCCGCGCCGTCCGCCCCGGCACGTCCCAAGCAGACGGTGACGCAAGAGGACGTCGACTCCATGGTCATGGTGTCGCTCCGCAAGCTGATCCGCGGCGTGGAAGACCGGGCCGAAGGCACCGGCGAAGCGGAGTAGTGCTCGCGGGCCGCTCCGCCGCTCGCCCCTGGGGGCGGCGCGAGCGCCCGCATCGCCCGCATCGCCCGGGATCGCTGGCAGCGCTGGCATCGCTCGCAGCGCTCGCCCCCATCGCATCGGGGCGCATCGGGGCGCATCGGCCGTGCCGCGTGGCCGCGAGGTGCCCGGGCCGCCGGCGTGGCGGCTCAAGAGAAGTACTTGTGGAAGCTGACCTGGGGATCGTGCTCGGCGGCGCGCATGAACTCCGCCATCTCTTCGAGCAGCACGGCGGTGGTCGCCAGGCGGAACTTGACCGTCGACTTGAGCAGCATCATGGCCACCGCCGCCTCGCGGCCGATGTTGAGGCCGAGGAAGGTGTCGGCCGCCTCTAGCGCTTCGCGGCGCGCGTCCGCGTCACGCCCCTGGCGGATGTGCAGCGCCGCGAGGTCGAGGAGAACCAGCGTCGCCATGTACGGCTGGCCGAGCTCGGCGAAGCCGCGCCGTGCCTCCTCGAAGTCCCGATCGGCGCGCTCGGGTTCGTCGATGCCGGCGTGGATCCGGCCTTCGAGCAGCCGCAGCCTGAGGCACAGGACGCGGCCACCGTAGCTTCGGTAGAGCGGCAGGTTGCGCCACAGCAGAGTGCGCGCCTCGCGGAACCTGGTGGAGTCGACCAGGATGTTGGCCAGGTTGTGGACGGCGAGCAGCGCCAGCTCCGGGTGGGTGGTGGGGTCGATCAGCGCCAGTCCCTCGGTGAGCAGCTCGAGCGCCTCGTCGAGGCGGCAGGCGTAGCCGCAATACATGCCCTTCTTGATCAGCGTGTCGCCCACCTGGTACGGCTCGCCGTAGTCGCGATAGACCTTGATCGCGCTGTCGAAGGCGGCCAGGGCGGTCTCGAAGTTGCGGCGGTCGCCGGAGACTTGCGCCTGGATGACGAAGAGGCGGGCCGCCATCAGGCGGTCCTGGGTGCCCATGCGGAAGAACTCGAGCGCCTCGTTGAGGGCGGCCTGCGCCTCGGCTGGACGGCCGATGACGCGGTACGCATTGGCCAGCTCGATCGCGGCGCGGCACTGGAAGTCTCGGACCCGCTCGCCGCCGTACCGGCTGGGGGACAACCCGGCGGCGACGACGGAGGCGAGCTCGCAGAGCTGCACCATCTGCCGCGGATCGTCGAAGCGCAGCGACCAGCTCCGCTCGAGCAGCGCCTCGTAGCCGGCAAGGCCGCGGAGGTGGGCAGGCATCTCGCAGAAGCCCGCGACGCCCTTCCGCTCGAGGACGGCGAGCACCTGCTTGACGCGCTTCGACTCGCGGGTCGCCTCGGTGCCGTAGCGGACGACGGACGCCAACGCGCGATCGATCGCCCGCTCGTAGGCGGCGTCGATTGCCGGCGTCTCCGACGTCTCCGACGTCGCCAGCGCTGCCGCTTCCTCCGCGGGCTCCAGCTTCTCCGAGATCACCAGGGTCGCCGGCGCCTGCGGCGATGCCAGCGCCGGCGGCGTCTGCGGAGAGCCCATGGGGCCCGAGGCCTCCGGGACGGCCGCTGGGAAACCGGTGGGAGAGGTGTGCGGGCAGGCGGTCAGCAAGGAGATGGTCCGCGAGGCGAGGGGAGCGGTGCGGGACGCTTCGGCGTCACCCGGCGCGCAGCGCTCGCGGCTGGGCCGGCCGGAGGGAACGTCGGATGGACGGCGGGGGAAGAGCAGGTGCGAGTAGGTGGCGAGAGCGGCCCGGCAGGTCGCGCACCCCGTCAGGAGATGGCGCACCACGGCACGCATCTCGTCGCGGCCGAGTCCACCATGGAGCAGCCGCTCCAGCTCCGCTGACGTCGGGTGATCACCCACGCTGCATCCCCCCGAGGGCGACTTTGATGAGATTACAACATATTCTCGTTTTGGTTACAAGGGCGACACTGTGAACCATGCCGGCGGCGCGCTGCCGCCAGGCGGGCAAGCCGGCGAACCGGCCTAGAAGGACGACGTGGACTTGGTCCGTCCGTCGCTGCTCTGCCCGGCGCCGAACTTCGTACCGTTCGGGCCGCTCCTCGCGGGCATCCAGAAGCTGCGGACCCAGTCCATTGCCTTGTTCCATAGCTTGTTCGCAGGAACGTAGAACGTATCCATGTTCAAGGCAGCCGCGTTGGCTCTCGGCGGGACGGCCAGGGTGCAAGCCATCACGACGAGCAGCGCCGCAAGAGCACGTCCCCATCTCGAAGGGCTTCTGGACATGAACACTTCCTCCTCTCCTCCTCCATTCCTACTCGATCCAACCACTTTGCTGGCTGCCCGTTGTCCCCCAAAGGGAGTACCAGAACCAGCAATGGGAAAGACTGTTCGTGAGTATAGCACTGCTTCTCTGTCGTGAGAAGGTCGGCGGAATGGCAAACCGGCCGAGACGGAGAGCGAGGCGGAGAGCAAGCGACCCGGGGGGGCGGCGGCGTTATACTCGGGCGGCTCCCAGGACCCGCTCACCCGCGATGGAAGTCCCCTCTGTCAGCCAGCCGGCCGTGCGCACCGTCGAGATTGCGCCGCCCTCGGCGCGCGCCGAGACCTGGAACGTGCTGCGGGCGGCGGCGCTGATCGTGCTGGCGACGTGGATCTACATCGCCGACACCGCGGCTCCCGCCGGGAGCGGTGTGGGAGGGGCAGCGCCGGGGAGCGCTGCGGCCGGCGCGGTGGCGAGCGCGGCGACGGCGGGCTGGCAGGCCGTGACCGGCCCCGGCGGCCTTGGTGGCCCTGGCGCCCCTGGCGCCCCTGGCGGAAACGATGCGCGCGACCTGATGCCCTATCAGAGACTGTTCCGGGGCCTTGGCGGCGAGGACCAGCGGCTGTTCCGCGAGCTGCAGGAGGGATTGCTCGAGGCCGAGAACGTACGCTCCTCGACGCGCCGCTGGCCCGCTCCGGGGACGCTCGCCAGTCGGGGCGTCCCGCCCTTCGCCGATGCCGCCGGGCGCGGCGGCCGGCGGTTCTACCGCTGGCAGCTGCGCCAGGAAGGCACGATCGTGAACTATCTCGGCCTGCCGGCCGATCGCCGCGATCCGGCTTTCCTGCTGTTGGTGCAGGAGCCTGATCCGGGGGCCCCGGCGCAGGGATCGCCGCCGGGTGGGCCGGCAGGCGGCGCCGGGCCGGCCCAGGGAGCTCGAGCGATCGGCGGCGGCACCGCCGGTGCCGCGGCCGGTGCGCAGGCGACGGACGAGGTCCACCACCGGCTGGCGGACGGGACCTTGCTCCATGTCTCGGTCTGGCTGCGCGAGTCGCCGTCGGCGACGCCAGGGGCCGGCGCGGCGGGCCCGTCCGTGGCGGCGGACGACCCCGGCCGCGATGCCGGGGTGATCGCCGTTCCTTACGCCCGGGGTTGGACCCAGGTGCTGGTCGGCGCGACGCGGCAGTGAGGGGCGACGAGCGGTCACGGACGATGAGGGGCATTGAGGACGGAGGCTGCCGAGATGCGTGAATCGTGGTTCCGCCGCCGGTGCGGCGCTCGCGGTGCCCTGGCCGGCGTGGCCCTGCTTGCCCTGCCGGCGCTGCTGGTCCTCCTGGCCCTGCGTGCGATCCACGGCGGCGCGGCGCTCGCTGCCGAAGGCATCGCGTCGCCGCCGCCGGCAGCCGTGGCGCGGACGGCGGCCGGGGCGGCGAGGGCGCCCGGCTCGGGGTCGGCGCTGGTGATCGGGGTGACGCTGCACCCTTATTACTCGTGGACCCGGAACATCGTGGGCGACATTCCAGGCTTCGAGGTACGTCCGATCCTGCCCGGAGAGATCGACGCCGGTGACTACCAGCCGCGGCCGGAGGACATCCGGAAGCTGGCCGATCTCGACGCCCTCGTGGTCAACGGGATCGGGCACGACGACTTCATCTTCCCCATGCTGCGGGCGTCGGGAAACCGCAAGGTCGTCGTCATCCGGCCCAATGACGCGACGCCGCAGATCCGCTCGGCGCACGGCACGGCGGTCAACTCCCACACTTTCATCTCTTTCACCAACGCGGTGCAGCAGACCTACGCCATCGAGAAGGCGATCGCAGCGCTGCGGCCTGCCGCGGCTCCGGCGCTGCAGCGCAACGCCGAGGCGTACGCGCGGCGCCTGCGCCTGATCAAGGCGCGCGCCGCGGCGAAGCTCGCCGACGCCACGATCACTCGCGTGGTCACCGTCCACGACGGCTATGGCTACCTGCTGCAGGAGTTCGGCCTGGAGGTGGCCGGCGTGGTGCAGCCGGCGCACGGCTTGACACCCTCGGCGGCGGAGCTGCGCGACATGATCGAGCTGCTGCGCCGCGAGCATATCCGGGTGGTGTTCAGCGAGGAGAGCTTTCCACCGCAGCTGCTCGCGGTGTTGCGCGGCGAGACCGGCGTGCGGGTCTACACCATCAGCCACATCGCCTCGGGCGCCTACACCGCCGACAAGTTCGAGAAAGAGATGCAGCGCAACGTCGACACCATGATCGAGGCGCTGGTCACGGCCGCGCCGCGCCGCGTCGCACCACCGCATGGCTGAGCCGGCGGTCCGTCTTGCCGGCGAAGCCGCTGGGCAGCCGCCGGACGGGTCGCCGGCAAGGGGGGATGCCGGCGCGCCGCTGCTCGAGATGCGCGACCTGTGGGTGCGGCGCGGGGGCGAGGCGCTGCTCGAGCGGGTGAGCCTGACGGTCGCGCGCGGCACTCTGCACGTTCTGGTCGGCCCCAACGGCGCCGGCAAGAGCACCCTGCTCGCCGCCATCCTCGGCCAGATCGGCTTCGCCGGGCGGATCGTCGCGCATTGGCGCCGCGACGGTCGCATCGGGCTGGTGCCGCAGAGCTTCGCGGTCGACCGCACCCTGCCGGTGACGGTGGCCGATTTCCTCGCGCTCACCCGCCAGCGCCGGCCGGTGTGCCTGGGGATCGCTGCCGCGACGCGGGCCAGGGTGGCGGCGCTGCTGGCGCGCGTCGGCCTCGCCGGCGCCGAGGGCAAGGCGCTCTCCGTGCTCTCCGGCGGCGAGCTGCGGCGGGTCCTGCTGGCGCACGCGCTCGACCCTCTGCCAGAGCTGTTGCTGCTCGACGAGCCGGCGACCGGTCTCGACGAGGAAGCGGTGCGGCGGCTCGAGCAGCTGCTGGTGGCGCTCTGCCGCGGCGACGGTGTGACGGTGCTGATGGTGTCGCACGACCTCGCGCAGGTGCGCCGGCTGGCGG
>DATNKH010000873.1:0-9265 GCA_035603475.1 Thermoanaerobaculia bacterium | reverse complement strand
GAGGCTCCCTTCCCTCCCTTTGGGCGAGGGGGCTAAGTCTGGAGGGCGGCGAAGGAGTACTGCGGCCCCTCGCCCAAAGGGAGGGAAGGGGGCCTCAGCCGCAAGCGGCCCTCCGTCTCCTCCCCTTCGGCTGCTTGGCTCTCCGGCGATCCTTTGCGGCAGAGAGGACCGAACCAGAGGGACCGAAACCCGGTCCCCAGCGAGATTCATGCTATGGTGGCATCAATGCTATAACGACATTAACGCTTTGCTCGGGGAGGTCGCGATGACTGTTCTTCGCCGGCTCTCAGGTGCCACGCTCTT
The DNA here is from genome assembly GCA_035603475.1 of Thermoanaerobaculia bacterium. Classification (GTDB taxonomy): domain Bacteria; phylum Acidobacteriota; class Thermoanaerobaculia; order Multivoradales; family UBA5704; genus JASLEW01. Next base: position 8,962 of record DATNKH010000873.1, on the reverse strand, counting down.
CCTCTTCGTTGCCGGCGGTCTGGCGGCCCACGCCCAGCAGGTGGGCGCCAAGTCGCTGCCTTGGATGAAGCTCCACGACGTGCATACCACGGCTGCCGGTCCGGCCCTGGTTCGCTTCCTCGATCAGGACCTCTTCGTGGCGCGCGACGGCACGCTGATCTCGCTGACGGTTGCCGCCGACCTGGTCAACGGCGGCGGGTTCACCACCACGGAGATCGCCGGTACCGCCTCGCCCGAGGCTCTCGCTGCGCTGGGCGCGGCGCTCTTCGAGAGCCATATAGGGAGGTTGGGAGGATCCTGCACGACAGAGCTGATGCCGCTCGGTTCGACCTTCAGCATCGGCATCAGCTGGTACGGATCCGGCTCCCGATCCAGCCATTTCACCATCACCAACGAGGGTTCTCTGGCAGGCATCTGCTCGCAGCAGCAGCTGGCCGTCCTTCACGCCCTGGAAGCGCTCCAGGCCAGCGTCATCGCGGATCCGCTGAGCTCGATCACCTCATCTCCATGCGCCCAAGACGCCCAGTGCCCGGATGGCCTGGTCTGCTGCGCACCCTGCGGCATCCCGATACCCTGCTCAAGGAGCTGCTTTCGACCGGACCCAACGACGGGGAAGTGCCCGCTGTTCCCATGAGGCCTGCCAGGCCGCGCGGGCAACTGGCAGCCGCTACAGATGTCGCCGCGGGTGCGCGACACGGTCAAGTAGACACCTGATTCCCCTCAGCGCGACGCTCATTTTCCCCCGCTCCGGCATTGCCGGCGGCGGTCGCTTCACAGTACTGCCTGCGATCTCTGGGTCCTTTTCCGTCTCATATACTGAACCCGGAGGGCAACCCCATGCATACCACCACCGGGAAGAAGTTGCTGACTGCGGCGGAATATATCCAGCTGTTCGAGCAGGGCGCGTTGACCGAGAGCGACCGTGTCGAGCTCATCGAGGGCGAGGTGGTGGAGAAGATGACCGTCGGCAATCGGCACGTCGGGCGTGTCAGCCGCCTGGCTCATCTCTTCATAGGGCGGTTCGGCGACCGGGTGACGGTGAGCGCGCAGAGCCCAGTCTTGCTGACTGACGTCTCGATGCCTGAACCCGACCTGGTGGTCCTGCATGTCCGAGACGACTTCTACGAAGGCAGTTATGCAACTCCCCAAGACATCCTTCTGTTGATCGAAGTCGCGGACACCAGCCTGTCCTTCGACCGTCTCCGCAAGGCCAGGGTCTACGCCGCCGCGGCAGTGACCGAGTACTGGCTCGTCAACCTGCGCGACAATGTTCTCGAGGTCTATCGCCAGCCGACGCCGCAGGGCTACGCCTCCGTGACGGTCCTTCGCCGGGGCGATCGCGTAGCCGTCGCCGCCTTCCCTGAGCTCGAGCTCGCGGTGGAGGACCTGGTGCCCTGACTCGGCCAGGCCTGAATCGGCGCTCGATTCACGCTCATTGGTTTACATAATATATCTTATCGGACGTCGTGGCCGACGAGTTGGGTGCCGACAGGGCCGTGCCGAGCTCTCCCCTCTCGCACAGGTCGTCGGACCAGGTCTCATCAATTTCTGCTATGCTAATAACTAATCGACCCGCGAGCCATTGGCCTGAGCACGCCCGCCAGCGCGTCGGAATCGTCCGATGCGAGCAGCCCCTGGGCGGCGGCACTGTCTTCGAGCCTCTGCGATCGATGAGGAGCACGTCATGTTCGAGATCCGACCCAATGCAGGGCGATGCCCCTACCGTCTTGCCTGGATGCCTGCGCTCGCGGTCGCTGTCGCGCTCTCGGCGGCACCCGCGGCGGCACGCAGCCGCCATCAGGCGCCGACGACCCCCGGCACCTACACTGACTGGAACGGCGAGATCGATCAGGTCGAGATCGTGGGCGCGTGGAAGCTCGGCGACTACCGCCGAGTGAGCGTCGCAACGTTCGAGACCTCCGAGGTTCCGCTTCCCGAACCCGGTGACAACACCTACGAACCGGTGAAGGTGATGCTTGCCGGCGTCACGGCCCCGTTCGTCGCCGGGCTGGGCCAGGGGCTGAGGAAGGGGATCGACGTGGGAGGCGCCGAACCTGCCGGCGCGAGCGGCGCGGGCTCGGTCTCCCGGGACGGTCCCAGGACTCTCCTGATCCGTGCCAGGGTGCTGACCATGGACCCGGGCTCCAGGGCCGCGCGCTACTGGGGCGGCTTCGGCGCCGGCGCGGCGCGGACCAAGGTCTCAGGCGAGCTGGTCGATGCCGACAGCGGTGCGGTGCTGGTGCGCTTCACGCAAGAGAGACGCTCAGGCTTCGGCATCGGCGGCGGCGGCTATGTCGAGTTGATGAGCCGCAACCTGCGCACCATCGGCAAGGACGTGGCGGCATTCCTCAACGCCTTCTGACGACGCCTTCCGAGGCGAAGAGCCGCGACGCCGCGAGCACGGCCCGCCTCCAGCGATTCGGCGATCAGGCGGTCGATCAGGGTGTCGGCAGGAAGGTGCCACGCACTCTCCCGCACCGACAGGCGGTTCCGGATCTCCTGGCGCACCCGACACCAGGTCTGGAGCATCGAAGCTCCAATCGACGGCATCCAGGAACCCTCTCCATCCCTCCGGGGCCCATCGAGCCAGGCATGGCTCTCCTCCACCTCGATCCCGCGCTTCTCCACCGTTCCTTCCGCTGGCGGATCGAGATCCGCCAGCGGGGCCCTGACCGCGCCGACCAACTAAATTAGGTGCTGCGCTCGCCTGCCTGCCATTCGCGGAGGATGTCGAGCCGGTCGCCCCCGCGCTGGCGCTTGAGCCGCGCGGTGGTGATGAAGCGGAGTCAGCAGGTCGAGGCGGTCTCCCGCCGCCGTCCCGCTATCGGCCCCCCAGAGGCGCTCGAGCTCGACGAGAGCGTTCTCGTAGTCTGCCTCCGAGCGGATCTGGTTCAACTCCGTGCGCATGCCGGACCTCCGTTGCCGTCAATCAGGTTGTAGGCCGCCGAGAGCGAACTGCCAGCGCGAGGGCCCCCCGGCCTGCGAGTTGCTCGAGAGAGCCACGATGATAGAATACTTGCCAGGCGAACCATGGATCCGACCCACTCCACCCAGCCTTCCGTCATCCTGGCCGGCGACGACGTCCGTATCCCGGCTGGGGTTCACATCCTGGACGAGTTCCGCCGCTGGAGCCAGGGGAGCGAGTTCCCGGAGCGGGGACGCATCGACTACCTCCAAGGGGACGTGGAGGTGGACATGAGTGCGGAGGACCTCTTCACTCATGGCACGCCCAAGGCCGCGATCGCCGCCCGCCTGCATGCGATGGTCGTCGAAGATGGGCGGGGCACGGTCTTCATCGACTGCACTCGCGTTGTATCGCCGGCTGCCCGGCTCTCGGTCGAGCCGGACGTGGTCCTGGTCTTTCGGGAATCGCTAGCCGCGGGCCGCGTGCGTACGGTGCCCTCGTCGCCGCCGCGCGCCGGGCGATTCGTCGAGCTCGAAGGTGCGCCCGACCTGGTGGTCGAGATCCTCAGCGACAGCTCGGTGAGCAAGGACCGCACGCGGCTGCCCGAGCTCTACGCTCGAGCGGGCGTGGCCGAGCTGTGGCTCGTGGACGCCCGGGGTGAGACAGCGGCCCTCGAGATCCGGACGCTGCGACCGGCAGGCGGCTACTCCCGCGTTGCTCCGGACGGGGACGGACCGGATGCCTGGATGCCATCCCCCCTGCTGGGATGTCGGTTCCGCCTTCGTCGCCACGAGATGAAAGACCCGCTGTTCGTCTACCACAAGCTCGAAGTCGCTCCCTGAACAAGAGGATCTTAGTGTCGCCCGCGGCGAGCGCCAGTACGGCGCCACCGCGCTCGACCGGCCGCCTCCGGCGTGATCACCGCTCAGGTCAGCTCCCTCAGCCGTCAGTCGCCCTCGGACTGGCCGCCGCAGGCCGCCTGCATGCGTGCGGCGAGCCTGGCTCCCGGATCGGGCCTGCCGTCGAGCGCTGCGTATTGCATCTCCACCCTCACGTTGTCGGTGCGCAGGCCGACCGGACCGTCGAAATGGTCGATCACCGGACCGAGCGTCCCCTCCCATACTGGCCGGCCGTCCGCGAAGACCGCCATCTCGCGGCCGCGTAGCTCGGCTCGCAGGCGGTGCTCACTCCCCACCTCCGATCTCGGCAAGGGGGCGTGGCGCATCGGCTTGATGTTGGTGTAACCCTGGGTACCGCACTGCGCGTGCACCTCCTGGCCGGGGTTGCTCTTGATCGAGACCACCAGCTTCGCCTCGGGCTCGATGCGCCACATGACGTAGACCAGGTTGCAACTGTCCTGCGCGCGCAGCTTGATCCCGAGCTGCCGCCGGATCTCGCCGGACCCGAGCGGCTTGGTCCCCTTGCTCGGCCCGCGATAGGTGAAGCGGATCTCGGCGGCCTGCGGCGTCGGGATCTTGGACACCGCTCGTACCTCCGGCTCCTCGATCGTCAGCCGGCCACCGGGCGCGGCGCCGATCTCACCCTTGGTGACACAGAGGTCCAGACGGCCGATCGGCGTCTCCGCAACGGCGGGATAGGCCGCCAGGAGACCGAGCGAACCGACGAACGCGACCGACACCCTGCCGGCGAGGGTCCTCACTGCAAAGCCTCCAGGGTCTCCATCGTTTCCTTGTCGAGCCGCAGCGCCGTCGCGGCGATGTTCTCCTCCAGATGGGCGACCTTCGAGGTGCCGGCGATCGGCAGCATCATCGGCGACTTGCCCAGCAGCCACGCGAGCGCCACCTGCGCGGGCGTCGCGCCCAACCCCTTCGCCACCCGTCCGAGCGGCCCTCCCGACTTCGGCAGCTTGCCGGTGTCCAGCGGGTACCAGGGAATGAAGGCGATCTCCTGGCGCGTACAGTAGTCCAGCACCTTCTCCGAGACCCTCTCTGCCAGGTTGTACTTGTTCTGCACCGAGACCACGGACGCCATCCGGCGCACCGTCTCGATCTGCTCCACCTTCACCTCCGACAACCCGATGTGCCGGATCTTGCCCGCGCGTTGGAGCTCGACCAGCGCCCCGATCTGGTCCGCCACTGGCACCTTCGGATCGATCCGGTGCAGCTGCAACAGGTCGAGCCGGTCCACCTTCAAGCGCCGCAGGCTCCCCTCACATGCCGCCCGCAAGTGCTCGGGCCGCCCATTCTCCACCCACTGACCGGGCCCCGGGCGCTCGAACCCCGCCTTGGTCGCGATCACCAGCCCGGCCGGATACGGGTGCAGCGCCTCCGCGATCAAACGCTCCGCCACCTCCGGACCGTAGGCGTCTGCCGTGTCGATGAAATCGACGCCGAGCTCCACCGCCCGCTGCAGGACCGCGATCGCCGCGCCATGGTCCGCCGGCTCGCCCCAGACTCCCTTGCCGGTGAGCTGCATGCTGCCGAACCCCATGCGCCGGACCGTCAGGTCGCCGCCGAGCGTCAACGTGCCTCCCGCCGCCGCCGGTGCCGCACCTTCCAGACGCTTTGCCGGCGGCGCAAAAGCTGTCGTGCTCTCTACCTGCGTCATCGCTCGTTCCTCCTCTACCAACCGTTGTACCTCTCGCGGACCAGTCTACGCACACACCATGCCGGAGCCGGCCGCCTCGCCGCGCCTCGCCGCGCGATCGAGCCTCAATTCTCAGCCGAGAGCGCGACCACCGGATCGATGTCCGCGGCGCGGCGCGCGGGCACGGCGCATGCGGCCAGCGCCACCAGGCTAAGCAGGGCCGCGACGGCGGCGAGGACTGACGGCTCGAAGGGGCTGACGCCGTAGAGCTCGCTCGTCAGGGTACGTCGCACGGCGAAGAGCCCTGCCGAGCCGAGCGCCAGCCCGATCGCCAGGAGGGCCGCCCCCTCGCCGAGGACGAGCTTGAAGACCCGGCCGGCATCGCTGCCGAGTGCCATGCGGATGCCGATCTCGCGCGTGCGCTGGGTCACCTGGTAGGCGAGCACGCCGTAGAGGCCGAGGGTGGCCAGCATCAGCGCCAGCAGGCCGAAGCCGGTCGCCAGGCGCATGGCGACGCGCCGCCCCGCCAGCGAGCCGTCGACGCGCGACCGCATCGTCTGCACGTCGAACAGCGGCAGCTGGGGATCGATCGCGGCGAGCTCCCGCCGCACCGCGCGGGCCATTGGGACAGGATCGCCGGCGGTCCTCGCCACCAGGGTCAGCGTCCGCCGCGGGCCCTGCGCGAAGGGGAACGGATGTTGAGCGTAGGGGTAGTAGTAGGCGCCGATGCGCTCGTCGGGCGAGGAGAGCCCGTGCTGCTTGATCACTGCCGCAACCCCTACGACCGTGACGTAGATCGTCTTCGTGCCGGGAGCGCCGGTGAAAGACACCCGCCGCCCGATCGGGTCCTTGCCCGGCCAGAACTTGTCCGCCAAGCGCTGGTCGACGACCACCACCAGCGGCGACGTCGCCGTGTCGCGCTCGTCGATCGCCCTCCCCCGCTGGATCGGGATGCCTAGCGCCGCGAAGTAGCCCGCGGTCACGCCGTTCTCGGCCGGGTCCATCACCGGTTCGCCGGGGGCCGGGACATAGCCCTCGGCGCCCATCACGTCGTCGCTGTAGTTGCCGGCGAGAGGAACCCCGTCGCCGAAGCCCGCCGCGACGACGCCGGGAAGGGCGCGGATCCGTTCCCGGGCGCGAGCGCTCCAGGCGGCGAGGTCCTCGTCCTTGGGATACGCCGCGTTGGGCAGGCTGACCTTGGCGGTGAGCACGCGCTCCGCGTCGAAGCCGGGGCCCACGCGCAGCAGCTCCTGGAAACTGGCGAGCAGCAGCCCGGCGGTGAGCAGCAGCACGAAGGCCAGGGCCACCTGGGCGGCGACCAGCGTGCGCCGCAAGGAGCGGGCGCCACGGCCCGCGGTGCCGCCGCGCCCGGCTTCGCGCATCGCCTGCGCCAGGTTGGAACGCGTGCTCCGGGCGAACGGGATCAGCGCCAGGAGCACGCCCAGGACCAGGCTGAGCGCGACGACCATGAGCAGGGTCGGCACCCCCAGGGAGATCTCGCTGCCGCGCGGGATCCGCCCGGCGGCCCTCGCGGACAGCGCCTGCACCGCCAGGAACGCCAGGAGAGTGCCCGTCAACCCCGCGATGGAGGTGAGGAAGAGGTTCTCCACCAGCAGCTGGCGGAGGAGCCGCCAGGGTCCCGCCCCGAGGGTCTGGCGCGCGGCCATCTCGCGCGAGCGGGTGGTGGCACGCACCAGCGCCAGGCTGGTGACGTTGACGCAGCCGATCAGCAGCACGCAGAGCACGCCGCCCCAGAGCAGGTAGAGCGTGCCGCTCACGGCGCGCACCAGGCGCTCCTGCAGCGGCATCGCCACGGTCGCGAAGCCGGCATTGAGCAGCATCTGCCTCTGCTTGGGGAATCGTTCGAGGTTCGCCGCGTCCAGCGCGCGCAGCTCTCGCCGGGCCTGCTCGAGGGTCGCCCCGGGCCGCAGCCGGGCGACCATGTCCAGGTAGTTGTTGCCCCGGTTGTCGTCCGCTCGCTCCTCGGGAGTGAAGGCGATGGGCAGCCAGAAGGTCACCTGCGGGTCGACGAAGAGAAAATCTCGCGGCATCACGCCGACGATGGTGTACGGGACGTTGTCGATCCGCAGGTCCCTGCCGAGCGCGTCGTCCCGGCCGGCGAACAGCCGATGCCAGAGCCCATGGCTGAGCACCACTTCGCGGTCGCGGCCCGGGCGGCCGTCACGTTCCTCGAGCAGGCGTCCACGCACGGGCTGCCGGCGCAGCAGCGTGAAGAGGGATGGCGTGGCGGCCATGCCGGTGACGCGCTCGGCGCCTTCCACGCCTTGGCCCGCCGCGGACGTCTCACTCGTGGCGCAGGGCGGCGACCGGATCGATCCGGGCCGCCCTCTGACCCGGCACCAGGCAGGCCACCATGGCGACGAACGACAGCGTGCCGACGACCGCGGCGAAGACCGTCGGATCGCCCGGCTGCACGTCGTAGAGCACGCCGCCCAGCAGCTGTGACACCCCGACAGCGAACGGCAGCCCGAGGAGCACGCCGATCGCGAGTTGGATGGCGCCCTGCCGGACGAGCATGCCGAGCACCGTGCCGCGCTGCGCGCCGAGCGCCATGCGCAGACCGATCTCCTGCGTGCGGCGCCCGACCGAGAAGGCGATCACGCCATAGATGCCGACCGCGGCCAGCACCAGCGCGGACAGGCCGAGGATGACGAACAGCGAGCCGAAGAGGCTGTTGAAGAAGCGGTCCTCGACCACTGCCTGCTGCATGGTCTTGACGAAGTAGATGGGAGTGTCCTTGTCGACCGCCGCCACCTCGGCGCGCACGGTCTCGACGAGAGACAGCGGCTGCCGCGGCGTGCGCACCACCAGCGATACGCGGATCCCTCCGACCTGCGACAACGGCAGGAAGAGGCCCTCCGGCTTCTTGTCGTTGAGGCCGTAGATGCGCAGGTCGGGCACCACGCCGACCACGGTCCGCCATGGCTCCTGGCGCCGCGGGTCGGCGCCGAGCACCCAACCGCCGTTGCCGGCATTGCTGTTGACCATGCGCAGGCGCCTGCCGACCGGATTCTCGTGCGGCCACATCTTGCGCGCCAGCGCCTGGTTGACCAGGACCACCGGCAGCGAGGTGGGCGTGTCCTGGCGCTCGAGCTCCCGGCCCGCCAGCGGCCGCACCCCCAGGGTGGCGAAGAGGCCGGCCGAGACCACGTCGCTGTGGGCGATCGGGTAATCGTTCTCCGTCGGATAGGCCTTGCCGTCGACGGCGAACGCGTCGGCCCCCCACGGGACGCTGGGCAGCGTGGTGGTGGCGCCTACCGCGGTGACACCGGGCTGCGCGGCCAGGCGGTCGATCACGCGCTGGTAGAACGCCCCGCGGTCGCTCGGCTGCGGATAGTTGGCCTCGAAGATCGGCACTCTGGCGGTGAGCAGGTGGGTGGTGTCGAAGCCGTAGTAGGTCGTCTGGGCGCGGAGCACGCTCTTGACCATCAGCCCGGCCGCCACCAGCAGCGTGCAGGAGAGCGCCAGCTCGGCCACCACCACCATCCG
>DATNKH010000872.1:0-10585 GCA_035603475.1 Thermoanaerobaculia bacterium | reverse complement strand
GACGGCGGCGGCGCGCGCCAGGGCCCGCGTGCCGGCCGGCGCACCGTAGCCGGCCTTCAGGGGCGTCGGATAGACCGGCCCGAATACCACGTAGTCGGCGCCGTCGCGGCGAGCCCGCTCGACCTCTTCGAGGCGATGGGTCGAGACGCCGATCAGCAGGCCGCTGCCGAAGCGGGTGCGCATGGCACCGGCCGGGACGCCGTCGGCGGGGAGGTGGACGCCATCCGCGCCCGCGGCCACGGCGACGTCGGCGCGGCCGTTGACGAGTAGGACAGCCGGCGGCGGGAACGCGGCGCGGGCGCTCCGCGCCAGCTGGCACTGGCCCAGGTCGTCGAGGAGCTTCTCGCGCAGCTGCAAGGCGTCGACGCCGCCTGCGGCGAGGGCCGCGAACCATCCGAGCGCCGCTTCGCCGCGCTCGCCGGCGCCGGGCAGGGTGGCGAGCTGGCTGATCGCCAACAGCCGGAAGGGACGGCTGGTAGGGCGCGAGGCGGCTGGCCGGGACACTACGCGTTGCCGCCGACCCGCAGGCGGCGGACGAGGGAGTCGGTCAGGTCGTGCATGCTCCAGACGAGGTGCACCAGGCCGAAGCCGCTCACCGCCCCGCGGAAGATCGGATGCAGCATGAGATGCCGCAACGGCGCCGACGGGAGCAGCAGCACGGTGCGGTCCCAACCCGGGCTCCAAGGCCCGAACAGCAGGAAGAAGCCCGCCTCGATACAGTAGATGATGAAGAAGACGCGAAGCAGGGCGTGGATGCGCATGAGGGGAGGGATTGTAGCGCCCCACGGATCGTCGGTAGTGGGTCCGACGTCCCCTTCCCCTCGCTCTTAGCCGTATGGGCGGGGGGTCCAAGCCAATGAGTCGGCGGCGGAGGACCATGAACCCCTCGCCCATACGGCTCCGAGGGAGGGGAGGGGGACGTGGACCCAGTACGGCGATCCGGTGGGGTAGGGAGGGAACGGGCCGGAGGTGGAGGCAGCCGAAGCTCTGTCTCTGGAGTGTCCTCCGGCCCGGGATCGAATCAGCCGCCGTGCCGGTTGCTGCCGCCGCTGCTGCCGCTGCTGCTGCCGCTGTTCCCGCGGCGGCCACCGCCACCGCCGCCGCCGCCGCCACCGCTGGGGCGAGACGGGGCCGAGCGTGGCGCCGAGTAGTGCGGCGCCGACTGATACCTGGGAGCAGACTGGTACCGCGGCGACGACTGGTAGCGAGGAGTCGACTGGGATCTAGGAGGCTGCTGGTATCGCTGCGGCGACTGGTACTGCGGCGCCGAGTGGTACTGCGGTGTCGATTGGTAGCGAGGCGCCGACTGGTAAGAACGCGGCGCCTGGTATCCCTGGTTGCCGGGGCTTCCTTGGTACCTCGGCGGCGCATTCTGATACCTGGGCGATTGAGGTGCCGAGTTGTAACGCGGCGTCTGCGCCTGATTGTGCGGTGTTACCTGATATCTCTGCGCGGGGGAGGAAGGCGATGACCAGCCGTTCGATCCGCCGCCCTGGGAACGCTGGGCCCAGCCTTGCGGCCGCGCCGGAGCGGGGTGAGAAGGATAGGCCTGGGTCGTTCCGCCCTGGTAGGAGCGGCCCGAGCCGAAGGTGCCCATGTGCTGCTGGACCGACGGCGCCGAGCCGCGCCCGGACGTGGCGGGCTGACGAGTCCGCTGGCCGGACGAAGCGCCCGGGGCGAGCCCGTTCTGGCTGCCGCGGCCGTTGCCCTGGGCCAGACCGTTGCTGCCGGCGCGGCCCGGAGGCATCGCGGGCGCCGGGCCGTTGCGGGAACCGCGTGCGGCGCCATTGAAGGCGCCCTGGGAGACGGCCGTCTGGTGCGCGCCGAGGGTTCGCGGTTGCAGCGGCGTGCCGGCGAGGCGGCCATTCGAGCCGTTCGTGCTCACCGCATGCTCCACCGCGCCCGACAGATGGGCCTGGTGCTGGACGAACGGCGTCACGTCGGCCAGGCCGTTGCGCCCGCGGACGAGGCTGTTCATGGCGTGGCCTGGATCGCGGCGGAGCACGGCCGGCGTGATGCGCCGCGCATCGGTGGTGATCACGCCCCGCGCGAGCCCGTTGCGGGGGAAGCCGCCCCTGCCGTCGCCGAAGCCCCAGCGATGCCAGTCATGACCGTAGAAGTGGCCGATCCCGACGAAGTTCCAGTGCCGGAAGCCGCCCCAGCCGCCGCCCGCCCAGCCGTAGAGGCCGAAGCGGAAGCCGGCGAAGAAGTTGCCGTAGAAGCCGGTATAGAGACCGATCGGGCACCAGCCGGCGTAGCTCGGCCCCCAGTACCAGTACACCCATGCCGGCGCGAAGGCGTACCCGGGCTGCCACGCCCAGCCGTAGGTCGGCAGATAGTCCCAGGTGCCGTAGTGATAGGGCACCCAGCCCCAGGGCTCCGACGAGACCCAGAACTGCCCGCTCGGGGTGGAATCCCAATGGCCTTCCCAGTAGGGCGACCAGCCGCTGTCCACCCCGTTCGGCTGCCAGTAGTCGCGGCCGTCGGCGTTGATCCAGTGGCCGTAGCGGTCGAGAGGCGCCGCCTCGTTGCTCAAGCTGGGATCGACGTAGCTCGACTGGGCGACGCGGGTCTGGTCGTCGAGCTGACGCGCCCAGCCCTCGAGCGCGTCGAAGCCGCCAGCCTGGTGCACCTCGATACCGGCCTGGCGATGGCTGTCGACCATCGCCTCCTCGCCGGCATGCACGGCGCTGTCGCCGGAGTCGCTCACCACCTCCGCGGTGCCGCGCCGCACCACGACCTCGGTGAAGTCGCCGCGGTCGGCGGTCATCCGATAGCTGCCGTAGGCCTGGATGTAGGTGCTGGCGTTCGGCGTCAGCACCGTCGGCAGCTCCTGGCCAATCGAATCCTGGGCGACGATGAGCTGCAGGTTGCCCTCGTCGAGACGCAGCTCGGTCGATGGATCCTGCCGATCGGCGGAATTGGCGAGACGGGTGAACTGCAACCGCGTGTCGCCGTCGAGACGGACGACGTTGTGGTCGGCGAGAACGACCTCCACGCGCCCACGCGGCGGCACCATGATGCGGTCGCCGACCATGATGGGCTGGTTCACCCCGGCTGCCAGGGTGCTGCCGGAGCTCGCCTGCGTGACCGTCGCGGAGCCCTCCACCAGGCGCAGGTAGCCGTAGCTGCCGGTGACCGGCTGGGACGAAGCGTCGTCGGCCGCGGCCGGGGGCTGCGCCGACGCTGGATCGTAGTTGCCGGGGCCGCTGTTGGGGCCGCCGTTGGGACCGCTGTTTGAGCCATACGGGGCCGGAGGCTGAGACTCTGCCGTATCGTAGCCGGACGCCGGCTCCGGCGGCTGCGCAGTCGCGGCATTCGCAAGCAAGGCAAGCAGCAGGCCCAGCGCCAGCGGACCGGAGGCGCGGAACGCCCGGAGCACCCGCATCGGTGCTGGCGCCGTGGCCGGGTACGAACGGATCGGAAGATGGGTCATGGTGGGAATCTCCTTCTGAAACCTTACCCCCGCAGACCCTTCAACGCAACTTCCAGGCCAGCGCCGCCGCGAGGGCCGCGGGGCGTGGCGGCGAGACGGCCACGATCGCCCTAAACCCCGGTGGCAGGCCCACTTCCGCAGGGCTCACCGCTATAATGCGTGCACCTGGATCGCCGGCGCCAAGAGGATGGGCGGCCGGCGCCGTCCACCCGAGGCGTCGGCGCCGTCCCTGCGGTAGTGCGACGGGACCGTCCCGCCTGGCGGCGGGCGCTGGAGGGCGTGGCGGGCGCTGTTGACTGGCTGTTGACTGTACGAAGAGGGGAGAGGGGCTCCGGCAGTGGATCTGAAAGGCTGGTTCGGCGGCAAGGGGAGGGGCTCGAAGCAGGAGTACACGATCGACGACCTGATCGTGCTCGAGCGCTATGAGGAGGCCGCCGAACGCCTGCGCCAGAACCTCAAGGCGAACCCGCAGGACCTGCACTCCCATCTCAAGCTGGCCGAGGTCTACACCGAGCTGCGCCAGCTCGACCGTGCGGTCGACGAGTATGCCTTCGTCGCCGACGAGTACGCCCAGGACGGTTTCTACGACAAGGGAATCGCGCTCCTCTCCCGGGCCTCGAAGCTGGCGCCGAACGACGCCTCGTTGCGGGAGCGCATCGAAGCCCAGCAACGCGAGAAGAGCATGGATCACGTGCGGGTGCTGGCGATCGAGGGGCTGCGGCAGTCCGGCGGCCAGGCCGAGGGCACCTCGGTGCTCGAGCTGCAGCGGCTATGGCACAACCTGGCGCCGAGCCCGCTGGTGCAGACCATGCCGGGCGAGCTGCTGTGGCGCCTGTTCGCCACCATGCAGCTGCACCGTCTCGAGGCCGGCACCGTGGTCGCGCAGGAAGGGAGCCAGGAGCCATTCCTGCTGCTCATCGCGCGCGGCACCGTCGAGACCACCGTGCAGCTTGCGGAGGGCGCGGCGACGCTGGTGCGGGAGCTCGGACCGGGCGACGTGATGGGGGAGGCGGCGCTGCTCGAGCGCGGCGCGTGGCCGGCGGACTACCGGGTGGCCGAGGCGGTGACGGTGTTGCAGCTCACCCGCGCCGGTCTCGAGAGATGCCTGGTCGGGCTGTCCGATCCGCGCGGCTTCCTCGAGATGCTGCGCGGCCAGCACCTCGATCGTGAGGTCGCCGCGGCGGTCAAGACCTTGCGGGGCGGCGGCGCCTGAGACGGTCTCATGGCGATCCTGGCCATCCGCATCTATCCCGACCCGGTGCTGCGCACGAAGACGCGGCCGGTGATCGAGTTCGGACCGGCGTTGGCGCGCCTCGCGGCCAACATGATCGAGACCATGGTGGCGGCGCCCGGCATCGGCCTGGCGGCGCCCCAGGTCGGAGCGGAGGTAAGGATGGCGGTGGTCGACTTGTCGGTGGGGGAAGATCCGGCGCAGCTGCACGTCATGGTCAATCCCGAGATCGTCTGGCGCGAAGGGCTGGAGACCGACGTCGAGGGCTGCCTGTCGCTGCCCGGCATCTCCGACAAGGTCGATCGCCCGACCGCCGTCCGGGTGCGTGCCGCGGACCTCGCCGGACGGCGGTTCGAGCTCGGTGCCGAAGGCTGGCTGGCGCGCGCCGTCTGCCACGAGATCGACCACCTCGACGGCATCCTGTTCACCGACCATCTGCGCGGCTTGCGGCGGGAGCGGGTCCGGCGCCAGCTGCGCAAGCTGGCGGCGGAGCGCGAGGAGGTCCACGCGTGAGGCGGCCCACCGTCCTTCTCGCCCTCGGCGCCGCGGCGCTGGCCATCATCGCGATGTCGGTCGCCGCCTGCGGCGGCGGCGGTGGCGGTGGCGGGCCGACCGGGCCGCCGCCGCCTACCACGACGATCGTCTTCACCCCCGCCGGCGGCGGCAACGTGCTGTTGGCCAGCGGCGCGGCCACGCAGGGCGCGACCCTGGCGCTCGAGGTGCGCACCACCGGTGTCCAGGATCTCTACGGCCTCGCCTTCCATCTCGCCTATCCGGTGGCGGCGCTGCGCTACACCGGCTCCACCGAGGGCAGCGTCCTCAGCGCCGGCGGCACCGTGCCAACCTCCTTCCAGATCGTCGATTCGCCGCCGGGCAACCTGGTGGTCGGGCTGACGCGCCTGGGGAAGGTGTCGGGCACCGCCGGCTCCGGCACGCTGATGACCCTGCAGCTCACCGCCGCCGCCAGCGGCACCGGCAACCTGGCCTTCTCGAGCAACGTGGCCAGCGACAGCCAGGGCAACGTCATCTCCGGCCTCACCTGGGCCGGGGGCTCGGTGCAGGTGACCCTGGTTCCGGGGGCTCGGCGGTAGGCTCGGGGTTTTTCCGTCTAAACAATCATGACCGAGCTCGTCCTGTTCAACACCCTCGGGCGACAGCTTGCTCCCTTCCGGCCGCTGCTGCCGGGCCAGGTGCGGATCTACGGCTGCGGGCCTACGGTCTACAACGACGTCCACATCGGCAACCTGCGAACCTTCCTCTTCCAGGACCTGCTGCGGCGGGCGCTGCGGTATCTCGGCTACGCGGTGACCCAGGTCATGAACATCACCGACGTGGACGACAAGACCATCCACGGGGCGCGCGCCGCCGGCCTGTCCCTGGGCGACTACACGGCGCCGTTCATCCGCTCCTTCCTCGCGGACATCGACAGCCTGCATCTCGAGCGGGTGGAGCGGTACCCCCGGGCGACCGAGCACATCGGCGAGATCCTCGAGCTGGTCGGGCGCCTGGTCGCCGCCGGCGCCGCCTACGAGAGCGAGGGCTCGGTCTTCTTCAGCATCGCCCGCGACCCCGATTACGGCCGCCTGTCGGGCTTCGACCTCGAGCAGGCCCAACGCGGCGAGCGGGTCGCGAGCGACGAGTACGGCAAGGAGGACGTGCGCGACTTCGTGCTGTGGAAGGCCGCGAAGCCGGGAGAGCCGGCGTGGGACTCGCCGTGGGGTCCCGGGCGGCCCGGTTGGCACATCGAGTGCTCGGCGATGAGCATGAAGTACCTCGGCGAGACCTTCGACATCCATAGCGGCGGGGTGGACCTCATCTTTCCGCACCACGAGAACGAGATCGCCCAGAGCGAGTCGGCGACCGGCAAGCCTTTCGTCCGCACCTGGCTGCACTCCGAGCACCTCCTCGTGGACGGCCAGAAGATGTCGAAGTCGCTGGGCAACCAGTACACCTGGAAAGACCTCGAGGCGCGCGGCGCGTCGGCGCGCGCCCTGCGCTACCTCTTCCTGTCGGTCCACTACCGGCAGAAGCTGAACTTCACCTTCGCGGCGCTGGAGGGAGCGGCCGGCGCGCTGCGGCGCATCGACGAGATGCGCTTCCGGCTGCGCCACGCGGTCGAGCGCGCCGAGCTGCCGGCGCTGGCCGATCCGTCGCCGCCGCCGGCCGCCGCCGCCATCGCGGCACTGCGCCGCGACTTCACCGCCGGCCTGGCGGACGACCTCAACGTCTCGGCGGCGCTGGCGGCGCTGTTCGCTTTCGTCAAGGCGGTCAACGTCGCGATCGAGGGCGAGCGCCTGGTGGCCGGCGACAAGGCCGCCATCGACGCCGCCCTGGCCGAGGTCGACCAGGTCCTCGGCGTCCTCGATGCCGCCGCCTGGCCCGCGGCCATTGCCTCGACGCCGACCTTGGAGGCGACAGCGGCGACAACGGATGTCACCCCGATCCCTACGACCCCTGCGACCGGCGGCGCGGCGGACGACGACGCCGAGATCGAGCGACTGGTCGGGGAGAGAGAAGACGCGCGCCGGCGCCGCGACTTCGCCGCCGCCGACCGCCTGCGCGCCGAGCTCGGCGCCCGCGGCATCGTCGTCGAAGACACCCCGCAGGGAGCCCGCTGGAAGCGGCGCTGAACCCATGAGAGCCGCGGGCAAGGCAACCCGCACCAGCACCCATGCCCGCGGCCGCGCCGCCGAGCAGGCGGCCGCGACCTGGCTGGCCGCCCACGGCTACCAGATCCTCGAGCGCAACGTCGTCAACCACGCCGGCGAGATCGACCTCGTCGCCCGCGACAGCGGCGGCGTCCTCTGCTTCGTCGAGGTCAAGGCCCGTGCCACGGCCACCTTCGGTCCCGCCATCGCCGCCGTCGGTCCGGCCAAGCGCCGCCGCCTCTCCCGCGCCGCCGCCCTCCACCTGGCCCTCCGCGGCCTCCACGACACCCCCTGCCGCTTCGACGTCCTTGGCCTCGACTGGACCGACACCGGCTGGCGCTACACCCTGGTGCGGGACGCCTTCCCGTACACCCCCTGAAGCCCGCGAGGCGGCCCGTAGCGCCGTCCCGATGCCGGGTTACGCGTCTTGACAGCCCCTGGACCCGCGCATATCCTTTGCTCCCTGTGGGCGGGAATAGCTCAGTGGTAGAGCACAACCTTGCCAAGGTTGGGGTCGCGGGTTCAAGTCCCGTTTCCCGCTCCAAGACTCCTCTTTGAACCCCGACCGCCGTCCGGTCCGCCGAACCCCCTCGCGCGCCCCGGCACCCCGGTCCCCCGGGCCGCCCAGCGGCCTTCCAAGGGAGAGAGACCAGGAAGACCAATCTCCCATTCCCCGCGGCGACGTGGCCAAGTGGTAAGGCGAGGGTCTGCAAAACCCTTATTCGGCGGTTCGAATCCGCCCGTCGCCTCCAACGCCCCAGCACTACAACCTGCGATGATCTACTACTAAGTGATCTATTTGCAGCACTTAGAGCACAGGCCTAGAACAGGCTCCTTGTACTCCTGAGTCATCTGCTGTAAGCTAAAACACGCTGGTTTTGCCCTCGGATTGCCCTCGGGTTGCCCTCGGGTTGCCCTCGGGTTGCCCTCGGACGAGAGGGCTGGAGCCAGCGCAAGAGGGGTAGGGGAGGGCCTCATGCCCGTGCTCACGAAGCGCCTGGTTGATGCTGCTGCCCCGCGGGAGACGGAGTACCAGGTCTACGACGGCGAGATCCCGGGTCTCGCGCTCCGCGTCAATCCGAACTCGCGGAAGGTGTATACGCTCTTCTACCGTACCCTGTCAGGTCGTAAGCGCACGCTCACCCTAGGCGTGCACGGTGCGATCACACCCGAGCAGGCGAGGCGCCTGGCAAAGGACCGACTCGCCGAGGTAACACGAGGCGGTGATCCCGCAGGCGAACGGCAACGTTCGCGGCATGCTCCAGACCTGGCGGCACTCATCGATCGCTATCGCACGGAGCATCTGGCTTTCAAGAAGCCAAGTACCCGCACACGGGCGGAAGGCTTGCTGAAGCGCATCATCGTACCGGCGGTCGGCAAGATGAAGGCCGAGGCGGTCACACGCCCCGACATCCTGGCTCTTCACCGCGCCCACCGTGAGACCCCAGTCGAGGCGAACCGCGCCGTGACCCTCTTGTCCGGGATCTTCACCTGGGCGGAAGACGAGGGGCTGGTCCTCCCGGAAGGCAACCCATGCCGCAGGGTCAAGAAGCACACTGAACGGCGCCGCGAGCGCTATCTGTCGGCTCAGGAGCTCGCACGGCTTGGCGCTGCCCTGGCCCAGGCGGAGAGGGATGCAAGCGAACCGGCCGCAGCCATCCTCGCCATTCGGCTCCTTCTGCTCACCGGCTGCCGGAAGAGCGAGATCCTCGGCCTGCGCTGGGAGGACGTCGATCTCGAGCGAAGCTGCCTGCGTCTCCCCGACTCGAAGACGGGGGCGAAGACCGTCCTCCTCGGCGCCGCGCCGCTGCAGCTCCTCGCTGAAGCGGCGCAACAAGGACCGTGGGTCTGCCCCGGCGGCCGGGCTGGAGAGTCGCTCAAGAACCTATACAAGCCCTGGGGCCGCATCTGCAAGGCCGCGCGCGTTGCGGGAGTGAGGCCGCATGATCTTCGCCACGGCTACGTCTCCATAGGCGCAGTCGGCGGCGAGAGCCTGGTCGTCATCGGCGCGATCGTCGGCCATTCAGCGGCGGGCATGACAGAGCGCTACGCCCACCTCTCGGACGATCCCGTCCGCGCCGCTGCCGACCGAATCAGCTCCACGATCGCCGCTGCCATGAGCGGAGTCGCTCCCGCTCCGGTCCGGAGACTTTCCGGATCGCGCGGTGGCGGCGGTTCCCGCGACCGACGACTCCGATAGCCGGGGCACGGGTGGTGGCCACTCGAGCTTCCCGGACGTGCGCGGCCAGGAGCCAACCGGGCGATATGCTAGACCGCACGCAGCGAGATAGAGGTCTGGGGTGCCAGATACCTGGGGTGGCAGAGGGGAAGCCAGTGGCCGGAAAGCACAACGGTGCCGTCGAAAGGCAGTGTTTTTGCCTGGCTTTGCTGCCGCACGAGCTGCTGAGCAGCGAACCCTTGACGAGGAGGCAAAAACACGTTCATGCTATAACTTGCCGACGATGCTGGAAGGGGGGAAGCCGCGAATCCAAAAGCTCGACCTCAGTTGAACGTGAGGGTCTCGACTCTCGGTGGACCCTCTAGACCCCGAGGCTCAGCTCTGGAGAATTTTGAGGTGAGGACTTTGTTCTTGGAGAGGGGAGGCCTTCGTTCTAGACGACTCTTGAAAGGGCGACCGCAATGAGTTCTCTGTTCATCAGTCATCCCTATCACGACACCTCGTTTGCTCAGCGACTCGCCGAGGATCTCAGACGTGACGGTCATCGGGCCGTCATCCTTGGCGAGCTAGAGCACCTAGCCAGGGAACGGGGTATCTCGCCGGAGGCACACGCATCTGAAACAATCGCTTCTGCGGACTACTTTCTACCCGTTATCAGCCGGGGATCTGAAGGCTCTCCTGAGCTCGAACGGGACCTGAACCGGGCTCTCGCCCAAGAGGCTCCGTTGGGCAAGGTGACGATACTCCCCGCGCTTAGAGAACCATGCGTTCTTCCAGAGATCCTTGGCCTCCGGTTGCCAGTCGATTTCTCCAAGTCCTATGCAACGGGATTGCACGATCTCAGAGATCGCATCTCGGCACCGAAGAGGCTGAACCTAGCGCATGAGCTGAATTCGGCTCGCTGGGAAGACAACCGGCATGTGACAAAGGCACTAACGAAGTTCGGTAATCAGTTTTGGAAACTGCCGCCAGACAAGTTCGAAAGCCTGGTTACCCGTGCCTACAGAAATCAGGGGTGCCATATTGATCACGCGCGCTACTTACGGGAAGGCGACATTGACTTGGTCGTGGTGATGGGTAGCGGCAGTGAC
>DATNKH010000871.1:0-3205 GCA_035603475.1 Thermoanaerobaculia bacterium | reverse complement strand
TCGACGTCCTCCTCGACGAGCTCACCCTCCTGCCGCTGCTGCCGCTCGACCTCCCCATGCCGCGCGATGCGCGCGCCGCGCGTGCCGCGGCCTTGATCCGGGCCGAGCCCGCGGCGGGCAACAGCCTGGCCGAGGTCGCCCGCGCCGCGGCCGCCAGCGCGCGGACGCTCGAGCGGCTGTTCCGCGCCGAGACCGGCTTGCCCTTCGGCCTCTGGCGGCAGCGGGCCCGGCTCCTCCGGGCGCTGCAGCTGCTCGCCGAGGGCGGCACCGTCACCGCCGCCGCGAACGCGGTCGGTTACGAGAGCACCAGCGCCTTCGTCTTCGCCTTCCGGCGCGCTCTCGGCACCACGCCCGGCCGCTACTTCAAGCGCGCCGCGGCCGCGGACGAGGAAGCCGAGGACTCGCCGCCGCGGCCACCGCAAGCCCGCGGCCCCGCTTCGCGCGGCCCCGCCTCCCGCCGCCCGTAACACCGCCGCCTGTAACACTTTTCCGGGTCGCACCGTAGTGTCACTGAGACGAGGTTCCGGTCGGGCCTGCCACGCGGGCCGAGGAGGGCGGTCATGGGTTCGTTCTGGCGCGACATCCGGTATGGCGGGCGCATGCTGGCGAGGGCCCCGGGGCACACGGCGGCGGCGGCGATCGCCCTCAGCCTGGGCATCGGGCTGACCACGGCCACGTTCAGCATCGTCTACGGCGTCCTGTGGCGCGGCCTGCCCTATCCGCAATCCGGCCGCCTGATGGACGTCAGCACCCAGAACCTCTCACGGGACCTCCACGACCAGGGAGTCGACGTGCACGACTACCTCGACTGGTGCAAGCGCCAGCGCTCGTTCGAGGGGCTGGCCGCGTACACCAGCACCACCGTCACGGTCAGCGGCGGCGACCGCCCCGAGCGGCTGGACGGCGGCGCCCTCACCGCCAACGCGCTCGACCTCCTGCGCGTCAAGCCGCTGCTCGGGCGGGGCTTCCAGCCCGGCGAGGACCGCCCCGGCGCGGCGCCGGTGGTCCTGCTCAGCTACCAGCTGTGGCAGAACCGTTTCAACGGCGGCCCTCATGTCATCGGCAAGGCGGTGCGGGTCAACGGCCAGCAGGCGACGGTCATCGGCGTCATGCCCGCGGACTTCCGCTTCCCGTTCAACGAGCAGCTGTGGACGCCGCTGCGGCTGGATCCGGGCGCCACCGAACGCGGCAAGGGTGAGCCGTTCATGGTCGTCGCGCGCCTGCGGCCGGGGGTGACACCGGAGCAATCGGCAGCCGAGATGGCGGCGATCTCGAGCGCGCTGGCAGTCGAGTATCCGCGCACCAACCGCGGCTTCTCCGTCGCGGCCGTGCCGATCATGCACCGCTTCATGGACAAGTCCGCTCGCTCCCTGCTCTACACCATGCTCGGCGCCGTCTGCTGCGTGCTGCTGATCGCGTGCATCAACGTCGCCAGCCTGATCCTGTCGCGCGCCTCGCGGCGCACGCGCGAGATCGCCATCCGCACCGCCCTGGGCGCCGCGCGCCGCCAGGTGATCGCCCAGGTCCTCACCGAGAGCCTGATCCTGGCGCTGGTGGCGACCGGCGTCGGGCTGGGACTGGCGTGGGGAGGGATCACCCTGTTCAACCGGGCGATCGTCATCAAGGACCCGCCGACCTGGATCCACATCGCCCTCGACACGCCGGCTTTGCTCTTCGCGCTGGCGGCGACCCTCGCCGCGGCCGTGATCTCGGGCCTGGTGCCGGCGATGCAGATCTCGCGCACGGAGCTCAACGAGGTGCTCAAGGACGAGGGACGCGGCTCGACCAGCCTGCGGCTCGGCTGGCTCAGCCGGACGGTGGTGGTGGCCGAGCTGGCGCTCTCCTGTACCCTGCTGGTGGCCACCGGGCTGATGCTCAAGAGCATGGTCCTCGCGCGCTCCGCCAGCGTCGGCTTCGCCAGCAGCCACCTGCTCACCTTCCGGGTGCCGCTGTTCGAGGCAAACTTCCCGCGGGCGGTGGACCGCGGCGCCTTCTACCAGCGCCTGGTCGAACGTCTGCGGGAGCAGCCGGGCGTCGAGGCCGCGGGCGCCACGACGAGCCTTCCCTCCATCAGCGCGGACAGCGATGCCTTCGCGGTCGACGGACGGGCCTACGCCACCGACGCCGACTACCCGGTGGCCCACAGCGACGTGGTCTCGGAGGGCGTGTTCGCCGCCCTCGGCGTGAAGCCGCTGGCGGGGCGCGAGCTCGGGCGCCTGGACACCGCCGGCTCGCAGCCGGTGGCGATCGTGAACCAGAGCCTGGCGCGCAAGATGTGGCCGCACGAGGACCCCATCGGCAAGCGGTTCAGGCTCACCAGGTCCAAGACTCCCGACACCTGGCGGACGGTGGTGGGAGTGATGCCGGACCTGCGGCTCTACGGCAGCACGGACAAGAAGCCCGAAGGCTTCTTCCTGCCGGTGACGCAGGTGGGGGCCGTGCGGCTGAGCTTCGTCATCCGGACCCACCAGGACCCGCTGTCGCTGGTGCCCATGGTCCGCGCCCAGGTCGCGGCGCTCGACAAGGACACCCCCATCTATTTCGTCAGGACCATGGAAGGGGCGATCGGCGAGGACCGTTACTTCAACAACCTGTTCAGCGCGGTGTTCGCCATCTTCGGCGTCGCCGCCCTGGTCCTCGCCGCGGTGGGCATCTACGGCGTCATCGCCTTCTCGGTCCAGCGCCGCACCCAGGAGATCGGGCTGCGGATCGCCCTCGGCGCGCAGCGCGGCAACGTGATGGCTATGCTGCTGCGCCAGGGCGCCATCCAGCTGGCGCTGGGCCTGGCCCTCGGCCTGCCGGCCGCCCTCGCCATCTCGCGCGGGCTGACCGATTTCGTCTACCCGGTCGACCCGGGCGATCCCGCGGTCTTCGCGCTGGTCGCGATGGGCCTGTCGCTGGTGGCGCTGCTCGCCTGCCTGGTGCCCAGCCAGCGGGCCATGGACGTCGACCCGAACGTCGCGCTGCGCTGCGACGCCTGAAGTATGGGCCCTGGCCTCCTGGAGGCCAGGGCCCCTTCCGACCGGAACCGCTCGTAACCTTTCCCTGCCTCGCACCGTAAGGGTGCTCATGGTTACCTTCTGGCGCGACCTCCGCTATGGCGGGCGGATGCTGGCCAAGGCTCCCGGGCATACGGTGGCGGCGGCGATCGCCCTGAGCCTCGGGATCGGGCTCACCACCGGCATGTTCAGCATCGTCTACGGCG
>DATNKH010000870.1:0-12714 GCA_035603475.1 Thermoanaerobaculia bacterium | reverse complement strand
GGGTAGGCAAGAGCACCGTCGCCCGCCGCCTCGCGCGGCGTCTGGGTGTTCCCTTCCTCGACACGGGCGCGATGTACCGCGCCATCGCCCTGCGAGTGCTGGCGAGCGGCGCCGACCCCGCGGACCGCGATGCCGTCGCCGCCATCGCCGCCAGGACGGACGTCGCCTTGCGCGACCGTCCCGACGGCAGCTTCGAGGTGCTCCTCGACGGCGCGCCGGTCGAGCCGTGGATCCGCACCCCGGAAGTCGGCGAGGCGACCTCCACGATCGCGGCTTACCCGGAGGTGCGCCGGCGGCTGGTCGAGCTGCAGCGCGACGCGGCGCGCCGCTCGGGCGGCGTCCTCGAAGGGCGCGACATCGGCACCCGCGTGTTCCCCGAGACCCCGCACAAGTTCTTCCTCGACGCACGCCCGGACGTGCGCGTCCGGCGGCGGCACGACGAGCTGACCGCCGCCGGCCGCGAGGTGACCATGGAGCAGGTGCGCGACGAGATCACCCGCCGCGATCGCCGCGACACCACCCGCGCCGACTCTCCGCTCACCCGCGATCCCTCCTACACCTACATCGACGCCTCGGACCTCGGCATCGACGAGGTGGTGGACCGCATGGCGGCGGCCATCGCGCAGCGCACGTCAGCCGGCCGCACGTGACTGCGTCCACTCCCCTGTTGCTCTCTTGTGAAGCCGTCAGCAAGGCCTACGGCGCCCAGCCCCTGTTCACGGAGCTGTCCCTCGGGCTGCGCCGGGGCGACCGTGTCGGCCTGATCGGTCCCAACGGTTCCGGCAAGTCGACGCTGCTGCGGATCCTCGCCGGCATCGATGAGCCGGATCGCGGCAGCCGGACGGTGCGCCGGCTGGTGCGGGTCGGCTACGTGGCGCAGGACCCGGTGCTGCCGGAGGACCGCACGGTGGAGGCGGTGCTTCGGGAAGGGCTGGCTGCCGCGGGCCAGGCCGGACAGGCGGAGGAGGCGGGGGAGGTCGCCGGCGGCGTCTTCGAGCTCGAACGGCGAGTCGGCGCCGTCATGGGGCGGGCCGGCTTCCACGATCCGTCGCAGCTCGTCGCCAGCCTCTCCGGCGGCTGGCGCAAGCGCCTGGCGATCGCGCGCGAGCTGGTGCACGAGCCCGACGTCCTGTTGCTCGACGAGCCCACCAATCACCTGGACCTGGAAGGGATTCTCTGGCTCGAGGCGGTGCTCGCCTCGGCGCCGCTCGCCTTCCTGGTGGTCAGCCATGACCGGAGCTTCCTCGAGCATGTCGCCTCCCGCATGCTGGAGCTGAACCGAGCGTACCCGCGGGGTCTGCTCGAGGCCGACGGCAGCTACAGCGACTTCCTGATCCAGCGCGACGAGGTGCTCGGCAACCAGGCCGAGTACCAGGCCACTCTGGCCAACAAGGTCCGCCGCGAGGTCGAATGGCTGCGGCAGGGAGCCAAGGCGCGCACCACCAAGTCGAGGGCGCGGATCGCGGCGGCCGGGCGCCTGATCGGGGAGCTCGCGGAGGTGAAGGCGAGGACGGTCGAGCGCACCGCCGGCCTCGAGCTCACGGCCTCCGGACGCAAGACCCGCAAGCTGCTGACGGCGAGCGGCCTGGTCAAGGACCTGGGCGGGCGCCGGATTCTTGACGGCGTCAGCCTGGCGCTCGGCCCTGGACAGCGGCTCGGCTTGCTCGGGCCGAACGGCAGCGGCAAGACGACGCTGCTCGGTCTGCTCGCGGGCACGCTGGCGCCGGACGCGGGAGTGATCGAGCGCGCGGACGCGTTGCGCGTGGTCCGTTTCGAGCAGGACCGCGGCTCCCTCGAGCCGGCGATGAGCTTGCGGCGCGCCCTGGCGCCCGCGGGCGACGCGGTGGTGTTCGGCGACCGCTCGCTGCACGTGGCGGCGTGGGCGCGGCGGTTCCTCTTCAGCGCCGAGCAGCTCGACACCCCGGTGGGGCGCTTCTCCGGGGGCGAGCGGGCACGCATCCTGATCGCCCGTTTGATGCTGCAGCCCGCCGACCTGCTGCTCCTCGACGAGCCGACGAACGATCTCGACATCCCCACGCTCGAGGTGCTGGAAGAGAACCTCGTGGACTTTCCGGGGGCCCTCGTCCTGGTCACTCACGATCGTCTCCTCCTCGACCAGGTCGCGACCCACGTCCTCGCCCTCGACGGCGCCGGCCATGCCACGCCCTATGCCGACTACGCGCAGTGGGAGGCGGCGAGCAAGGCCTCCGGGGGACGCCCGGCTGGACCTGCCGCGGGTGTCGCGAGGGCCACGGCGGCCACGGCGCCAGTTGCCGCGATTCCGCAGCCGTCCGGCCGCATGCAGGCCACGGCTCCCGGCGCTGTCCCGGCAACCGCGGCCTCCGCCCGGCGCCTCTCCTACCGCGAGCGCCGCGAGTGGGAAGAGATGGAAGGCCGGATCCTCGCGGCCGAGGAGTCGCTGGCAGCCGAGCAGCGGGCCGTCGCGGACCCCGTCGTCGCCACCGACGCCGTGGCTCTCGCGCAGCGCTGGCAACGGCTGGAGGCGGCGCGGGCGGAGGTGGAGCTCCTGTATGCACGGTGGGCGGAGCTGGAGGGGAAGATCGGCTAGGACCGGAAGTAGTGTCCTATATTGCTAGATTGCCCTTCCCTCCCTTCCTCCCTTTGGGCGAGGGTCCGCTGTAGTACGCCGGCGCCCTCTAGGCTTGGACCCCTCGCCCAAAGGGAGGAAGGGAGGCAAGGGCAATCTAGCCAGGACACTACCGGACCGGACCCTCGCGAACTGACCCAATATGTCCGTGGTATAGTCACCGCCCCGTTTCGAGGGTGTCCCGCAGGGATGGCAGGGAAAAGGACCGCGCACATGAGACAGCGCCGAGGCGCAGGGAGCGGAGTGCCGGCTTGCGGATGGGTGCTGCTGGCGGCCCTCGCGCTGGCGACGCCATGGCCGGCGGCGGCGGCGGCCGGGTCGCGAAGCGGGCCACGCGCGGGGGCGGACGGCTTCGACGCGACCGAAGCGGTGGACGCCCAGGTGGCGGCGGCGGCGGCCTGGACCGAGCACGTGCGCACGCCCCCGGCGGAGCCGGCGCTGCCGCCCGCGGCCGGGCCGGTCTCGCCGGCGCACAAGTACTTCAGCGACGTCGAGCTGGTGGATCAGGACGGTCGCAGGCACCGGTTCTACAGCGATCTGCTGCAGGGCAAGATCGTGGTCGTCGCGGCGTTCTTCACCGCTTGCACCACCTCTTGCCCGATCCTGGCGGAGCGGATGGCCGCCCTCCAGGAGCGCGTCGGAGACCGGCTGGGCAGGGACGTCTACCTGCTCTCCTTCTCGGTCGATCCCCAGGCCGACACGCCCGCCCGGCTGAAGCAGTATGCCGAGCGCGTCGGCGCCCGTCCCGGCTGGTTCTTCCTCACCGGCAGCAAGACCAACGTCGACTGGGCGCTGTACAAGCTCGGGGCCTACACCGACCCGGCGGAGGCCCACTCGAACCTGCTGATCCTCGGCAACGAGCCGGCGGGGGAGTGGAAGAAGGTCTTCGGCCTGGCGCCGGCGGAGGACCTGCTGCGGTCGCTGGAGGCGGTGCTGCGGGAGCGCGGGTAGAAACCTTACCCTGGCGGCCTACCCGGCCGCTCCTTTTTCGCGTCCCCCTCGAGACCGACCCTTGCGGCCTAAGTGGCCGCTCGGCCTCCGCCCCTTCCTCGAGATCGCGGCCTCGGTGGCCTCCGCCCTCCACCACTCAACGTCCCCACTCGAGCTCGAACCTTCGCGGCCTCCCAGGCGTTCCTCGAGATCAACCCTCGCGGCCTACCCGGCCGCTCCCTCGCGGCCTCCCCGGCCTCCCCGGCCGCCCCCTCCCGCACCCGGCGTTGTTCTTGCATCTCCTCGTCCGTGGTCTATTGCATCCCAGGGAGGATTCCGTCGTTCGGACGCCAGGTCTCTGCAGCAACCGAACGCCCTCCTCCGGGGGCCAAGTGAGCTCGGCAGAGGCACTGACCCCGGGGCGAGCCGGCAATGGCGGGAAGATTCTGCCTTGGCCGGCGCTGAAGCATGTCTTTCTTACCCGCTGGCGCGGAAGGAACTTCGAAGATGAGTGAATCGGTAACGACCCCCGCGGCGGGCCGCAACGGCCCGGTCCTGCGCAAGCAAGTGTTGAACCGCCTCTCCCGCGCCTCCAGATCGGAACCCGCCACCGGCTTCGACCGCCGCCGCCTGCTGGCGGCGCTCGCCCAGTTCAAGCGCGGCGACTTCGAGGCCCGCTTGCCCGAGGACTGGACCGGCATCGACGGCAAGATCGCCGACACCTTCAACGAGGTGGTGCAGATCAACCAGCGGATGGCCAGCGAGCTCGAGCGCCTCAGCCGGGTGGTCGGCACCGAGGGCAAGATCACCCAGCGCGCCACGCTCGGCGACGTGCGCGGCGCCTGGTCGGCCTCGGTCGAGTCGGTCAACAACCTGATCAGCGACCTGGTCCACCCCACCCGCGAGACGGCGCGCGTCATCGGCGCGGTGGCCAAGGGCGACCTGTCGCAGACCATGGCCCTCGAGACCGGCGACGGCCGGCCGCTCGAAGGGCAGTTCCTGCGCACCGCCAAGACCGTCAACACCATGGTTGACCAGCTGGCCTCCTTCGCCTCGGAGGTGACGCGCGTCGCCCGCGAGGTGGGCACCGAGGGCAAGCTCGGCGGCCAGGCCAAGGTCAAGGGCGTGGCCGGCACCTGGAAGGACCTCACCGACTCGGTGAACCTGATGGCCGGCAACCTGACCGCCCAGGTGCGCAACATCGCCACGGTCACCACCGCCGTCGCCAACGGCGACCTGACCAAGAAGATCACCGTCGACGTGCGCGGCGAGATCCTGGAGCTGAAGGACACCATCAACACGATGGTGGACCAGCTGCGGTCGTTCGCCTCGGAGGTGACGCGCGTCGCCCGCGAAGTGGGCACCGAGGGCAAGCTCGGCGGCCAGGCCTACGTGCAGGGCGTCGGCGGCACCTGGAAGGATCTGACCGACAACGTCAACTTCATGGCCAGCAACCTGACCGGCCAGGTGCGGAACATCGCGGCCGTGACCACCGCCGTCGCCAACGGCGACCTGACGAAGAAGATCACGGTCGACGTGCGCGGCGAGATCCTGGAGCTCAAGGACACCATCAACACCATGGTGGACCAGCTCTCGTCGTTCGCCTCGGAAGTGACGCGCGTCGCCCGCGAGGTGGGCACCGAGGGCAAGCTCGGCGGCCAGGCCGAGGTGCGGGGCGTGGCCGGCACGTGGAAGGACCTGACCGACTCGGTGAACCTGATGGCCGGCAACCTGACCGGCCAGGTGCGGAACATCGCGGCCGTGACCACCGCCGTCGCCAACGGCGACCTGACCAAGAAGATCACCGTCGACGTGCGCGGCGAGATCCTGGAGCTCAAGGACACCATCAACACCATGGTGGACCAGCTGCGGTCGTTCGCCTCGGAGGTGACGCGCGTCGCCCGCGAGGTGGGCACCGAGGGCAAGCTCGGCGGCCAGGCCGAGGTGAAGGGCGTCGCCGGTACGTGGAAGGACCTCACCGACTCGGTGAACCTGATGGCCGACAACCTGACGGACCAGGTGCGCAACATCGCCGACGTCACCAAGGCGGTGGCCGCCGGCGACCTGACGAAGAAGATCACCGTCGACGTGCGCGGTGAGATCCTCGAGCTGAAGAACACCGTCAACACCATGGTGGACCAGCTGCGGTCGTTCGCCGCCGAGGTGACGCGCGTTGCCCGCGAGGTGGGCACCGAGGGCAAGCTCGGCGGCCAGGCCGAGGTGAAGGGCGTCGCCGGCACCTGGAAGGACTTGACCGACAACGTCAACTTCATGGCCAGCAACCTTACCGGCCAGGTGCGCAACATCGCCGACGTCACCAAGGCGGTGGCCAACGGCGACCTGTCGAAGAAGATCACCGTCGACGTGCGCGGCGAGATCCTGGAGCTGAAGAACACCGTCAACACCATGGTGGACCAGCTGTCGTCGTTCGCCGCCGAGGTGACGCGCGTCGCCCGCGAGGTGGGCACCGAGGGCAAGCTCGGCGGCCAGGCCGAGGTGAAGGACGTCGCCGGCACCTGGAAGGACTTGACCGACTCGGTGAACCTGATGGCCGGCAACCTGACCGGCCAGGTGCGGAACATCGCGGCCGTGACCACCGCCGTCGCCAACGGCGACCTGGCGAAGAAGATCACCGTCGACGTGCGCGGCGAGATCCTGGAGCTCAAGGACACCATCAACACCATGGTGGACCAGCTGCGGTCGTTCGCCTCGGAGGTGACGCGCGTCGCCCGCGAGGTCGGCACCGAGGGACGGCTGGGCGGCCAGGCCCGCGTCGAGGGGGTCTCGGGCACCTGGCGCGACCTGACCGACTCGGTCAACTCGATGGCGGGCAACCTGACCGCCCAGGTGCGCAACATCGCCGACGTCACCACCGCCGTCGCCAACGGCGACCTGGCGAAGAAGATCACCGTCGACGTGCGCGGCGAGATCCTGGAGCTCAAGGACACCATCAACACCATGGTGGACCAGCTCTCGTCGTTCGCCTCGGAGGTGACGCGCGTCGCTCGCGAGGTGGGCACCGAGGGCAAGCTGGGCGGCCAGGCGAGCGTGCCCGGCGTCTCCGGCACCTGGAAGGACCTGACCGACAACGTCAACTCGATGGCCGGCAACCTCACCAGCCAGGTGCGCGGCATCGCCAAGGTCGTGACCGCCGTGGCCAACGGCGACCTGCAGCTGACCCTCACCCTGGACGCCAAGGGCGAGATCGCCGCCCTGGCCGACACCATCAACGGCATGATCGCCACCCTCGCCACCTTCGCCGACCAGGTGACCACGGTGGCGCGCGAGGTGGGCGTGCAGGGCAGGCTGGGCGGCCAGGCGAGCGTGCCCGGCGCGGCCGGCACCTGGAAGGACCTGACCGACAACGTGAACCAGCTGGCCGCCAACCTGACGACGCAGGTGCGCGCCATCGCCGAGGTGGCGACCGCCGTCACCAAGGGCGACCTGACGCGTTCGATCAAGGTCGAGGCGCAGGGCGAGGTGGCGGTCCTCAAGGACACCATCAACGAGATGATCCGCAACCTGCGCGACACGACGCTCAAGAACAGCGAGCAGGACTGGCTGAAGACCAACCTCGCCAAGTTCAGCCGCATGCTGCAGGGGCAGCGCGACCTGCTGACCGTGGGCCGCCTGATCCTCTCCGAGCTGGCGCCGGTGGTCTCGGCGCAGCAGGCCGTCTTCTACACCCTGGACAGCTCCGGCGAAGCGCAGAAGCTGCGCCTGCTGGCGAGCTTCGCCACCACGCCGCGGGCGGCCGAGTTCGAGCTCGGCGAGGGACTGATCGGGCAGTGCGCGATCGAGAACGAGAAGATGCTCCTGAGCAACGTGCCACCCGGCTACGTCGAGATCGCCTCCGGCCTGGGCGCGGCGGCGCCGCTGAACCTGATCGTGCTGCCGGTGGTCTTCGAGCGCCAGGTCATGGCGGTGCTCGAGCTGGCCTCTTTCGACAGCTTCAGCCCCACCCACCAGGCGTTCCTCGACGACCTGATGGACACGATCGGCATCGTGCTCAACACCATCCAGGCCAACACCCGCACCGAGGACCTGCTGCGCCAGTCGCAGTCGCTGGCCAAGGAGCTGCAGAGCCAGCAGGAGGTGCTGCAGAAGACCAACCAGGAGCTCGAGGAGAAGGCCGGCCTGCTGGTCGAGCAGAACGCCGAGGTGGAGCGCAAGAACCAGGAGGTCGAGCAGGCCCGCCAGGCGCTCGAGGAGAAGGCCAAGCAGCTCGCCCTGACCTCGAAGTACAAGTCCGAGTTCCTGGCCAACATGTCGCACGAGCTGCGGACGCCGCTCAACAGCCTGTTGATCCTCTCCGATCAGCTGTCGCGCAACCAGGAAGCCAACCTCTCGCCGAAGGAGACGGAGTTCGCCAAGACCATCCACTCGGCGGGCAACGAGCTGTTGCGGCTGATCAACGACATCCTCGACCTGTCGAAGATCGAGTCCGGCACCGTGGTGGTGGAGACCGGGGAGGTCCGCTTCAAGGAGCTCGCCGATTACGTCGAGCGCACCTTCCGCCACGTCGCGGCGGCCAAGGGGTTGGACTTCGAGATCAACCTCGATCCGCGCCTGCCGCGGGCCTTCGTCACCGACGCCAAGCGGCTGCAGCAGGTCATCAAGAACATGCTGTCGAACGCTTTCAAGTTCACCGAGGACGGGCGCGTGGTGCTGGCCATCGAGCGGGTGGCGACGGGCTGGAGCCCCGATCAAGACATCCTCAACCGCTCGCGCTCGGTGCTGGCGATCTCGGTCGCCGACACCGGCATCGGCATCCCGCTCGACAAGCAGCAGATCGTCTTCGAGCCGTTCCAGCAGGCCGACGGCTCGACCACCCGCAAGTACGGCGGCACCGGCCTGGGCCTGGCGATCAGCCGCGAGATCTCACACCTGCTGGGGGGCGAGATCCGTCTGCAGAGCTCGCCGGGGGAGGGTAGCAAGTTCACCCTCTACCTGCCGCAGACCTACGCGGCGCCCAAGGCGGCGGGCGCGGCGAGCGTCTCCTCGGTCCAGGCGCAAGCCCAGGCCCAGGCGGCGGCCCAGGCGGCTGCCGACGCGGCCGAGGTACGCGAGGAGCACCTGGCGCGCCTGGCGCAAATGACCCAGCTGGGGCACCCGGCGGACGCGGGCGAAGCGGGAGATGGCGGGAACCAGGCCGGCCTGGTGGGGGTGGGGGCCCCCGCCATCGGCGGCGACGGCGACGGCGACGGCCACGGCGAGGCAGCCGAGCGCGAGGCCTTGCGGCACGCCCAGATCATGGCCGCCGGCGAGGGAGTGCTCAGCTACGCCGACGACCGCGAGAACGTGCAGCCGGGCGACCGCGTGGTGCTGATCGTCGACAACGACGAGAACTTCGGCCGCTTCCTGCTCGACCTGGCGCGCGAGCAGGGATTCAAGGGGATCCTCGCGATGCGCGGCGCGGACGCCGTGGCGCTCGCCCGCGAGCGGCGGCCCGATGCCATCACCCTCGACATCTCGCTGCCCGATCTTGGCGGTTGGCGGGTCTTCGAGCGGTTGCGCGTCGACACCACGACGCGGCACATCCCGGTCTACGTCATCACCACCGAGGAGGACAGCGGCAAGGCCATGCGGATGGGGGCGATCGGGCTGCTCAACAAGCCGGTCAAGACCCGCGACGCCCTCGAGGCCGCCTTCTACTGCATCCGCGAAGCCATCGACCAGCCGGACAAGGACCTGCTGGTGGTGGGGGGCCGCGGTGCCCTGCAGCCGGCGACGCTCGAGCTGGTGAGCTACGGCGCGGCGCGGGTCCACATCGCCGAGACCGGCGAGACGGCGCTCGAGCGGCTCGACGAGCGGCGCTACGCCTGTGTCGTGATGGTGCCCGAAGGCGCGGACCCGCGGGAGACGGCGGAGCTCGAGGAGCTCATCCGGCGTTGCGCGGAGCGGGGCTTGCCGGCGCTGGTCTACACCCCCCGCGCCGTGCCGAAGCGGATCGAGCGGCTGCTCAGGAAGCTGGCCCACCTGCCGGTGCTGCGGCACGTGCAGTCGCAGGAGCGCCTGGTGGACCAGACCGCCCTGCTGCTGCACCGGCCGGTGGCCGAGCTCGGCGCCACGCGGCGGCGGATGATCGAGGACCTTTACGAGACCCCGACCGTCCTGGCCGGCCGCAAGGTGTTGATCGTCGACGACGACATCCGCAACATCTTCGCTCTCACCAGCGTGCTCGAGCGCTACGACATGGAGGTCCTGGCGGCGGAGACCGGGCGCGGCGCCATCTCCACGCTCGAGCGGACGCCGGGCATCGACATCG
This sequence comes from Thermoanaerobaculia bacterium, assembly GCA_035603475.1. Classification (GTDB taxonomy): domain Bacteria; phylum Acidobacteriota; class Thermoanaerobaculia; order Multivoradales; family UBA5704; genus JASLEW01. The sequence goes on along the minus strand of DATNKH010000870.1, from coordinate 2,908 downwards.
TGCTGATGGACATCATGATGCCCGACATGGACGGCTACGAGACGATCCGCTCCATTCGCCGCTCGCCGCGCTGGAAGGACCTGCCGATCGTCGCGGTCACCGCCAAGGCGATGAAGGGCGACCGCGAGAAGACGCTGGAAGCCGGGGCCTGGGACTACCTGGCCAAGCCGGTGGACACCGAGCACATGCTGGCGATGCTGCGAGGCTGGCTGTACCGGTAGCAGAAGACGATATTCCCTAGAGAGGGGGAGGGAGGGGGCGTCCCCTTCCCCCCCGGAGGGGTGGGAAGGGGATTGAGGGGATGCGGGGGGCGATCCGATAGACGCTGTGAGTAATCCTCGATCGATGGTGATCGGGACCGGTGGATGATTCGAGGCGCCCGCCTTTCGGCGCAACGAGGACCAGAGAGAGACTTAATGAACCGCGGCGAGCGGGTCAACATCCTTGTCGTGGACGACAATGCCGAGAACCGGCTGTCGTTGGAGGCCATCCTGTCCGAGCCCGGGCAGAACGTGGTCACCGCCGCCTCGGGCCGCGACGCGTTGCGCCGGCTGCTCGAGCAGGAGTTCGCCGTCATCCTGCTCGACGTCAAGATGCCGGTCATGGACGGCTTCGAGACGGCGGCGCTGGTGCGCCAGCGCAAGAGCTCCGAGCGCACGCCGATCATCTTCATCACCGCTTTCAGCGACGACATCCACATCGCGCGCGGCTACTCGCTGGGGGCGGTGGACTACATCGTCTCGCCGGTGGTGCCGGAGGTGCTGCGGTCGAAGGTCGCGGTGTTCGTCGAGCTGTTCCGCAAGACCGAGCAGATCCGGCGCCAGGCGGAGTCGCTGCGGCGCCGTGGCGACCAGCTGTATCACCTCACCGAGGCCTCGCTCGCCATCAACTCCGTCAACTCGCTCGGCGAGATCTTGGAGATCGTCACCGAGACGGCGCGCGACCTGCTCGCGCCGCGCTGCGCGCTGACCACCACCACTCTCGACCAGGCACAGCGGCCGCAGCGGATCAACGTGCTCGAGATCGTCGCCGAGGATGGCGCCAAGGAGTGCGACCACCAACGCTTCACGGCGCAGGCCACGGCGATGACCGCGGCCCTCGCCGACCAGGGCCGGACGGTGCTGCTGACCCCGCGCGAGGTGGTGAGCGATCCGCGCTGGCGGTTCCTTCGCGAGAGCGACGAGGGCGACGAGGGCAACGAGGGCGACGAGGGCGAGGAGGCCAAGGAGGGTGCCGCGGGCAGCGGCGGCGAGGCGGGCGCGCCGCGGCCGCCCCGGGTGGGTAACGGCGCTGCCGAATCCGGATGGCTGGCGGCGCCGCTCACCGGCCGCGACGGGCGGTGCTTCGGCTGGGTGCACCTGGCCGGGCGCGCCCGGGAGGAGATCGGGGAGTTCGGCGACGAGGACAAGACCATCCTCACCCAGCTGGCGCAGGTGGCTTCGATCGCCATCGAGAACTGCCTGTCGTCGGAGGCACGCGAGGCCAACCGCCTGAAGGACGAGTTCCTGACCACCCTGTCGCACGAGCTGCGGACGCCGCTCACCGCCATCCTGGGTTGGACCCGGGTGCTGCGCACCAGCGCGTTCGACGCCGCCCGCTGCGCGCACGGCCTGGAGGTGATCGAGCGCAACGTCACGGCGCAGACCAAGCTCATCGAGGACCTGCTCGACGTCTCGCGCATCATCGCCGGCAAGCTGCGGGTCAACCTGCGGCCGATCCCGCTGCTGCCTTCGATCGAGACCGCGGTGGAAGCGATGCGGCCGGCCGCCGAGGCCAAGGGGACGGCGCTCACCCTTGAGGTCAGCCCGGAGGTGGACCACCAGGCGGCGATCGCCGGCGATGCCGACCGCCTGCAGCAGGTGGGCTGGAACCTGATCTCCAATGCCATCAAGTTCACTCCGCCGGGCGGCCGGATCGTGGTCGCGGTCGTCCGCGCCGCGGCAGGGTTCCAGGTGCGGGTCACCGACACCGGCAAGGGGATCAGCCCGCAGTTCCTGGTGCACGTCTTCGACCGCTTCCGCCAGGACGACAGCAGCAGCACCCGCGCCCATGGCGGACTGGGGATCGGGCTAGCGATCGTACGGCACATCGTCGAGCTGCACGGCGGCCGCGTCGACGCCGAGAGCCCGGGGGTGAACTGCGGCGCAACCTTCACCGTCACCCTGCCGGAGCTGGCGGTGGTGTTCGAGGGCTTCGCTGCGGCGGCTGCCACCGGCGAGGAGGCGGCGCCGGCCACGGCAACGGCCGCGATACCGGCGGCGACACCGGCGACACCGGCGATGCCGGGGATGCCGGAGGATGCCGCGATGGCCGTGGAGAGCGCGATGCCCCCGCATGGATCGACGCCGGTGGCGCTGGTGGCCACAGCAGCGGCAGCGGCAGCGGCCGTGGTCGATCTCGGGCGGCTCAAGCTCGTCGTGGTCGACGACGAGCCGGACACCCGCGAGATCCTGAGCGAGATCCTGTATGCGGCCGGCGCGACCGTGGCCACCGCGGCTTCGCTGACCGAGGCCCTGGCACTGTGCGACCACTTCCGGCCGGACCTGCTGATCAGCGACATCGCGATGCCGGGCGGCGACGGCTACGCGCTCGTGCGCCAGCTCCGCCGCCGCGGCCCGCGGCGGGGCGGCGGGGTGCCGGCGATCGCGGTGAGCGCGCACGCGCGCGAGGAGGACCGGCGGCGCGCGCTGGCCGCCGGTTTCGTGCGCTACGTCACCAAGCCGGTCGAGCCCACCGATCTGCTCACCGCGGTGCGCGAGATCGCGGCCGGGCTCTCGGTGGCGACCGGCGCCGATGCCGGCGGCATGGACGCTGGCGGCGGCGCCGCCGAGGCGGGGCTGGAGCCGGCCGGCGCGGCGGGTGCCGGGGCGGCCGCGGCTGCCCACGGCGGCGGCAGCAACGGCCGGCC
>DATNKH010000869.1:0-4166 GCA_035603475.1 Thermoanaerobaculia bacterium | reverse complement strand
CGGCCTACGCGCACCAGGACCTGCCCTTCGAGAAGCTGGTCTCGGAGCTGGCGCCGGAGCGCGACCTCGGCCGCGCGCCGCTCTTCCAGGTGCTGCTGGCGCTGCAGCAGGGCTGGGCCGGCGCCGGACCGGGAGCCTGGGCCGAGGCCGGGGCAACCGCCGGCGACGCTCCTGCCCCCGATGCGGGCGATGAGGGCGATGCCGGCGATACCGGCAACGCCGGCGACGCCGGTGCGGCGCCGATCACCGGGGACCTGACGATGGAGCTCCGCGAGCTCGAGATCTCGGCGGCCAAGTTCGACCTCACCCTGTCGGTGGTCGAGACCCCCCGGGGGCTGGCCCTGTCGTTCGAGTACAGCCGCGACCTCTTCGACGCCGCCACCGTCAAGCGGCTGGCGGACCACTACTGCACGCTGCTCGCGGCGGTCGCGGCCCCGCTCGAGGACGGGAGCGGCAGCGCGGCACGCGCCATCGGCGAGCTGCCGCTGCTCGGCGCCGCGGAGCGCCAGCAGCTGGTGCGCGAGTGGAACGACACCGCCATGGACTGGCGGCGGCCCCCGACGCCGCGGCTCTCGCCGAGCGCCGCGCGCGTGCACGAGCTGTTCGAGTGGCAGGCGGCGCGGCAGCCCGCCGCGGCGGCGGTCAGCGGCCAGGGCCGGACTCTGACCTACGGCGAGCTCGAAGCGCGCGCCAACCGGCTGGCGCGCCACCTGCGGCGCCTGGGCGTGGGGGCGGAGACACGGGTGGGGTTGTGCGTCGACCGCTCGCCGGAGATGGTGGTGGCGCTGCTCGGCATCCTGAAGGCGGGCGGCGCCTACGTGCCGCTCGACCCGGCCCACCCGGCCGAGCGCCTGGCGCTGGTGCTCGGCGACAGCGCGCCGGCGGTGCTGCTGACCGAGGAGCGCTGGCTCGAGCGGCTGGGCGCCGGCGCCTCGACGGTCGACGCGGGCGCCGCGGAGCCGTACGTGGTCTGCCTCGACCGGGAACGGGAGTGGATCGACGCCGAGGAGAGCTCCGGCCTGGCCTCGCCATCCTCCGTTGCCGGCCCGGACAACCTTGCCTACCTGATCTACACCTCGGGCTCGACGGGCAGACCCAAGGGCGTGGGGCTGCCCCACCGCGCGGTGGTCAACTTCCTGCGCTCGATGGCCGAGCGGCCGGGGCTCGGCGACGACAGCCGGCCACCGGTGGTGCCGGCTCTCACCACCCTGGCCTTCGACATCGCCGGCCTCGAGATCTACCTGCCGCTGGCGGTGGGCGGGCGGATCGAGGTGGTGAGCGGCGAGGAGGCTGCCGACGGACACCGGCTGGCGGCGCGGCTGGCAGCAGCGGGCATGACGGCGATGCAGGCGACCCCGGCGACCTGGCGCTTGCTGCTCGACTCCGGCTGGCAGGGACAGCCGGGCCTCGTGGCGCTGTGCGGCGGCGAGGCGCTGCCGCGGGAGCTGGCCGCGGCGCTGCTCGCCCGCGGCGTCGAGCTGTGGAACGTCTACGGCCCGACCGAGACCGCGATCTGGTCGGCCGCCCGGCGGGTGACCACGGCGGACCCGGCGGGCGGCGCGGAACCAGCGGACCGCGCGGACTCCGTGGACCCCGTGGCCGCGGCGCACCTCGGCGGCGCCGTGGGGCTCGGCCGCCCGATCGCCAACACCCGCCTCTACGTGGTGGACCGACGCGGAGTGCCCGGCGAGGCTGGCGAGCCGCTGCCGCCCGGTGCGCCCGGCGAGCTGTGGATCGGCGGCCACGGAGTGGCACGCGGCTACGCGGGACGTCCGGAGCTGACCGCCGCGCGGTTCGTGCCGGATCCCTTCGGTGGCCCGCCGGGCGCTCGCCTCTATCGCACCGGCGACCTGGTGCGGCAGCGCGCCGACGGCGACCTCGAGTTCCTGGGGCGGATCGATCTCCAGGTCAAGGTGCGCGGCTTCCGCATCGAGCTCGGCGAGGTCGAGTCGGCGCTGCTCCGGCATCCGGCGGTGGGGCAGGCGGTGGCGGTGGCGCAGGGCGAGGACGCCGACCGCCGGCTGGTCGCCTACCTCGTGACGCGGGGCGGAGCGGTGGCCCCGGAGATCCCGGAGCTGCGCGACTTCCTGCGCCTGCGGCTGCCGGACTACATGGTGCCGGCCGACTACCTGGTCCTCGATCGCCTGCCGCTCTCTCCCAGCGGCAAGCTCGACCGCCGGGCGCTGCCGGTCCCCGCACGGCCTCAGCCATGGGAGCGGCGCGGCGGCGACGCTCGCCGCGGCGTGCTCCGCACTCCGGTCGAGGAGCTGCTCGCCGGAGTGTGGGCCGACGTCTTGGGGATCGGCCGCGAGCAGGTCGGCCCCGGCGACGACTTCTTTCGGCTCGGCGGGCACTCGCTGCTGGCCATCCGGGTGGCGGCGCGGCTGCGCGACCTGACCGGTGTCGAGATCCCGCTCCCCAGGCTGCTGCAGCTCTCCCGGCTGGAGGACCTGGCGCGGGAGATCGAGACCACCCTGGCAGGCGCCGGCGCCGGGCGCCCGCAGCCAGCGCCCATCCGGCGCCTGCCGCCCGAGGAGCGCGCGGCGCAGGGGACGCGGGAGGCGGCGCTCTCGTTCGCCCAGGAGCAGCTCTGGTTCCTCGACCGGCTGGAGCCGGGGAGCCCCACCTACAACCTGCCGGGCGCCCTGCGCCTGGTGGGCCCGCTCGACGTCGCCGCCCTGGCCGCGAGCCTCGGCCAGGTCCGCCGCCGTCACGAGGTGCTGCGCACCGTCTTCGTGGCGCGGGACGGCGGGCCCCAGGGCAGCGTGGCGGTAGCGGTTGCCGCGCCCGGCGGGGACGCGGCGGCGCTGCCGCTGATCGATCTGTCCAGCCTGCCGCCCGGGACCCGCGCGGCAACGGCGGCCGGCCTGATCGCGGCCGAAGCCCGGCGCCCGTTCGATCTTGCCGTCGGCCCGCTGATGCGCACCGCCCTGCTACGCCTTGCCGGCAGCTCGGATGCCGGCTCGCCGCGAGCCGCAGCGGGACCCTTGTGCGCCGCCGCCGATGCCGAGCACGTGCTGCTGCTGAGCCTGCACCACATGGTCGCCGACGGCTCATCGCTCGAGATCCTCGCCAGGGAGCTGGCCGCCTTCTACAACGGCGCCGCTCGCAATGTTGCCGCCGCGCGCGATGCCGCCGCCTCGTGGAACACCGCTGTCGCGGGCCATGCGGCCGCTGCGGGCGATGCGGCCGCTCGCGATCTCGGCGCCCCGAGAAGGGCCGCCGCCGGTGGCTTGCTGCCCGAGCTGCCCATCCAGTACGCCGACTTCGCCCGCTGGCAGCGCGAGTGGCTCTCGGGCGAGGTCCTGGCGGCCGAGCTGGCCTGGTGGCGGGAGCAGCTGGCCGGCGCGCGCGGCGAGCCGCCGCGGCTCGACCTGGCGCTCGACCGGCCCCGACCCGCGGTGCCGAGCCCGCGCGGGGTCCGCCGCCCCTGGGCCGTGCCCGCCGCCCTCGCCGGCGAGCTGGCCGCGCTGGGCCAGCGCCGGGGCGCCACCCTCTACATGACACTACTGGCTGCATTCGCCACGCTACTCCGGCGCCACGGCGCCCAGGACGACATGGCGGTCGGCACGGTCGTCGCCAGCCGCGACCGGCTCGAGATCGAGAACCTCATCGGCCCCTTCTTCAACACCCTGGTGCTGCGCCTCGACCTGGCGGGGGATCCGGGCTTCGGCGAGCTGCTGGCGCGCGTCCGGCAAGTGGCGCTGGCCGTCTTCGCCCACCAGCACGTCCCCTTCGACAGGCTGGTCGCCGAGCTGGCGCCGCGGCGCGGGCTGGCGGAGACGCCTTTCGTCCAGGCGCTGTTCGCCCTGCAGCCGCCGCTGCCGGAGCTGCCCCTCTCCGGCCTCGCGGTCGAGTACCTGGACACCGACAGCGTCACCGCCAAGTTCGACCTGTCGCTCGCCGTGGCGAGGACCGCGGCAGGCGGCCTGGCCGGGGCCTGGACCTTCCGCGCCGAGCTTTTCGACCCGGCGACCGTCGAGCGGTTCGGAGAGCAGCTGGGCAACCTGTTGCGGGGGATCGCGGCCGGTGCGGAGCGCCCCCTCTCCGAGCTGCCCCTGCTCTCGCCGGCCGAGCGCCACCAGATGCTCTGCGAGTGGCAGGCCACCGACTGGCAGGCAGGCGGCGACGACCTGGTCCACGAGCCGTTCGAGCGCCAGGCGGCG
>DATNKH010000868.1:0-14168 GCA_035603475.1 Thermoanaerobaculia bacterium | reverse complement strand
AGAGGAGGCGGCCGCCCCAGGCGGTGAGGACAAGAATGACGAGAAAGGAAACGAACGGCATGACCGAGAGCAAACCTGTCCTCCACGTGGGCATCGACCTGGGGACGTCGCGCAGCTCGATCTCGGCCTCCAACGGCCAGCGCCACGTGGTCGAGAGCTACGTCGGATGGCCGCTCGACATGGTGGCGCGCAAGGTGCTGAAGAAGCCGGTGCTGATCGGCAAGGAGGCGCTCGACAACCGCTCGATGCTCGACCTGCACCGGCCGCTCGAGGAGGGGTTGATCAAGGACGGCTCGGAGAAGGACGAGGCGGCGGTGCGCGAGCTGCTGTGGCACCTGCTGTCGCTGGTCGGCGTCGCCCGCGAGACCCGCAACGGCATGAAGGTGCGGGCCGTGGTCGGCGTCCCCGCCGAGGCGCTCCGCGTCAACAAGCAGAACGTGCGCAAGGCGATGCAGGACGCGGTGGACAACCTGATGATCGTCTCCGAGCCGTTCGCGGTGGCCTACGGGCTCGAGGCGCTGCTGCACACCATGATCATCGACCTCGGCGCCGGCACGACCGACTTCTGCGTCATGAACGGCCGCCTGCCGGCGGACGAGGAGCAACGTACCCTGACCCAGGCCGGCGACTGGATCGACGAGCAGCTGTCGCGCCTGACCCGCGAGCGCTTCCCGGACGCCCGCTTCTCCATTCACATGGTCCGCGCCTGGAAGGAGGAGTCGAGCTTCGTCGGCGCCACCCGCAACCCGGTCGTGGTGACGGTGCCGGTCAACGGCAAGCCGACGTCGATCGACATCACCCAGGAGATGCGCCAGGCCTGTGAAGGGCTGCTGCCGCCGATCGTCGAGTCGATGCTCGACCTGCTGTCGCGCGTGCAGCCGGACTACCAGGAGAAGGTGCGCAACAACATCGTCGTCTCGGGCGGCACCGGCCTGATCCGCGGCCTCGGGCCGCGCCTCGAGCAGGAGCTGGCGGCGGTCGGCGGCGGCAAGGTCAAGGTGGTCAAGGACCCGGTCTTCGTCGGCTCCGACGGCGGCCTCTCCATCGCCCTCGACGCGCCCGACGCCGACTGGGAGAAGCTCACTTCGTAGACCGGCAGGCGGTAGTAACTAGTGAAGCTCCACCTCTCCGCTAGGAGGGGGCAGTCCGCTGCCGCTCCCGCCGGTGCCGCCGCCGTCCCCGCCGGCGCCGCTCGCCAGGCCGCTACGCCTGCGGGCGGCGCCGCGCTCTCGCTCTGCCTGTGGGGCGTTCCGGGGGCGGCGGTCACGCGCCGCGCGGTGAGCGTCAGCTTCTAACCCAGCCTGGTCCTAGTTCCCGCAGCCGCAATGGGTGACGTTGCAAGTACCCATGCAGCTGAAGCACACGGTATCGCCGCAGGCCGTGGGGTTCTTTGTGCAGACGAGGACGTTTGACCAGGCTGCGACCACGGCCCCCAGCTTCGGCTGCTCGAGGATGTGCAGGGTTTCTCGGCTCAAACGGATTCTCTTCGGTTGCTTTTTCATGACATTCTCTTCTGCTCGGGAACCAGTTCGGCGATCATCGCCTGCTGGTCTCGAACTGCCATAGAATATATTATCATATCCTTATTTCAGCGAATTTCAAGTATCTGCCGGGCGAGCTCTGGGCCTCTGGGACAGTTGCGGGCCGCCTTCGTCGCCGTTCAGGGCAGTGTCCTCATGAGGACATCACCTGGCGAGAAACCGGCTCCAGGGTGGGCTGCCCCGCGAGGGCGGCGAGGCCGGCGCCGGCGCCGTAGGTCAGCAGCGCCCAGGCGAGGCCGGCGGCGGCGGCGAGCAGGGCTCCCAGCCAGATCGGCCAGAGTGGCCGCTCCGCGGCGGCGGCGATCGCGGCCAGGCGGAGCCAGAGGTCGTCGCCGCGCAGCAGCTGGCGGGCCACGGGTCCGGTCCAGGGCGGCAGACGGGTGACCAGGACCGAGCCGATCTCGTAGGCGTCGCCGGTCAGTGACAGGAAGGGCGCCAGGGCGACCGGCAGGGAGGCGCCGAAGGCGAAGGCCCGGCCGGCGCGCGCGGCGCGGCGCAGCCACCAGACGCCCGGCACCAGCGTCAGCAGGTAGGGGCCGAGGTCGGTCGCGAGGTAGACGAGGTCGCTGCCGCGGGTGTCGAAGCCGCTCAGCCGGCCGGCGTAGCCGCCGCCGGCGGCGACGAACGGCAGCAGCCGCGCGAGCCCGGCGCCGCCATAGAGTGGCGCGATCTCGAGCCGCCGCACCTCGCCGCCGGCCAGCCGGCAGGCGCCCGCGTGCAGCAGCTCGTGCGCCGGCACGTAGACCCACCAGCCGGCGAGCAGTCCGGCGCCGACCCAGGCGAGCGCCGGGGCGCCCCGCCCGAGGCACCGCTCCAGGCCGCGCCAGGCATCGGTCAGCGGCAGCAGGGCCGCCTGCTGCCAGAGCCCGGAGCTCACGCTCGGCCGCCGGCGCCGCCGGAGCTTCCGAAGCTTCTGGATCTTCCAGAGCCAGGGGTGCCGCCGGAGGCCGCCGCCGAGATCTCCGCCGCCATGGCCGCCACCTTGGCGGCGGCGTCGGCGGGCCGCAGGCTGGCTGCCGCATCGCCTTCGCGGGCCATCACCAGCAGGGTCAGATCGTCGAGCAGCGGCTCCTCGCCGACGTGGGCGTCGAAGGCGGCCAGGATGCGGTCGTGCACATCCTGCGGCGCCCCGCCGGGCCGGACCAGGTCGGCGATGCGCTCGTAGCCGAAGGCCTCCGCCCGGGCGTCGAGCGCCTCGGCCAGGCCGTCGGTGTAGAGCACCAGCAGGTCGCCGGGTTCGAGCGTCACGGCTTGCGGCTCCGGCGCCAGGTCGTCGCGCACCCCGAGCGGCAGGCCGCCTCGCCCCAGCTCCTCCAGCCTGCCGCCGGCGCGGCGCAGCAGCGGGAAGGGATGCCCGGCGCAGACCGAGACCAGGTCTCCGGTGGCCGGCGACAGCAGGGCATAGAAGACGGTCATGAACGTGCGCCGGGTGCCGGTGCGGCAGAGGGTGCGGTTGAGCATCGCGATCACCCGCCGCGGATCGGGGTCGAGGTCGAGGGCGGTGTTCAGGGTGGCGTTGGCGATCGCCATCACCAGTCCCGAGGCCATGCCGTGCCCGGTGGCGTCGCCGACCATCAGCGCCTCCCGGCCGTCGGGCAGCGGCAACACCTCGTAGTAGTCGCCGCCCACCTCGTTGGCGGTGCGGTAGGAATGCGCGAAGCGGTAGCCCGGCAGCTCGATCGTGCCGTGCGGCAGCAGCTCGGCCTGCAGCTCGCGCGCCACCTGCAGCTCGTCGCGCACCCGCACCCGGTCGACCAGCTCGAGCGCCAGCAGGAAGAGCAGCCCGCCGCTGCTGAGCAGGAACCAGAACGGCGAGAAGTCGACGTTGACTCGGAAGTTACGGCCGTGCTGCACGCTGGTGTACGTGTAGTCGCCGCTCACCAGCGCCACCACGATGAAGAGCAGCGAGCAGGCGAACAGCGCGCGCCGCGGCGGCGTCAGCTTGTACGACAGGCCGAGGAAGGCCAGGCGGGCGCGGAACAGCAGGCGCTTGCCGCGCCCCTGCGGCTCGGGCAGGCGGGCGTGCTCGCGCGTCAGCACCGAGTAGGCGCTGGCGGCGTCGCGGTCGAACAACCGCTTGATGTCGCGCCGGTTGAGGCCCGCGGTGTATTCGCGCAGGAACCTGCCGCAAGCCTCCGCCCGGGCCGCCCACGTGGAACGGCGCTGCACCCCGGCCTGCTGGGCGCGCTTGGCTTTGCGCTCCCGGCGCGAGCGGCGCTTGCTCATCTCAAGCGGTGGATACGGCGGTGCCGGCGCCGAGTTTCGCCTCGCCGCCGCCGGCGGCGCCCGCGGCAGCCTCGGCGCTTGCCCCTGCGGCGGTGGACCCGCCGGCGGACGCCGCGGCCGCATCGGGGCCGCCGGCGGCCAGATGGGCGATCGAGTTGGCGTAGTACCGCAGCAGCGGCAGCTCGTCCTCGCGGGCCGCGTACAGCCCCTCCCGCTCCTCGACCAGGTGGCGCAGGGTGAGCATGCGCAAGCCTGCCGTGATGGCGTAGTCCTGGTCGCTGCGTGGCACGTAGACCCGGGCGCCGGCCGCCTCGAGCTCCGCCATGCGCCGCCACGCCGACGCCTTGAGCTCGAGCAGCGACAGCGGCCCCAGGCCGCGGTCGGCGCGCTCCACGAACACCGCCGCCACCAGCGGCACCGGCACCACCGGCACCACCGCGCCCACCGCCGCCATCAGCTCGCCGCCGAGCGCGGCCAGGCGCTCGGACTGCTCGGCCGGCGACAGCGTGCGGAAGTCGAGGCGCCGCTCGCGCAGGACGCGGCGCATCGAGATCGGCGTGCCGAAGGTGACGCAGGCATAGCCGAATCGGTGCCAGCGGCTGCGCGCCGCCAGCCCGAGCTGGCGCAGCACGAAGCGCAAGGTGGTGGCGAGGGCGCGCCCGAAGCCGGGGCGCGGCCGCGGGCCGCTTGCTGGCGGGCCGCCTGCTGCAGGGGCGCCCGCCGCCGGCGCCGCCGGGCCGCTCGCCGCCGGCGCCGCGTCGAGCAGGAGGGTGCGGTCCTCGAGGGTGCGGTCGTAGTTGATGCCGACCGGGATGAACACCAGGTCGCGCTCGCCGGCGGGGTCGAAGGTGCGCAGCATGTAGCCGAGCAGGCCCAGCTTCGGCGGCCGCAGGCGGCCGTCGCGGGTCAGGCCGCCCTCGGGATAGACGGCTTGCGTCACCCCGGCGGCGGTGGCCATCTGGATGTAGCGCTCCAGCACCCTCCGGTAGAGCGGGTCGCGGGAGTTACGGCGCACGAAGTAGGCGCCGGTGGCGCGGATGAGCGTCTGCAGGGGCCAGATCCGCGCCCACTCGCCGACCGCGTACGACAGCGCCGTGCGGTCCGAGGCCAGGTAGGCCACCAGCACGTAGTCCATGTTGCTGCGGTGGTTCATCAGGAAGACCACGGTCGACTCGGGCGGCACGGCGGCCAGGGCCGCCTGGTCGCTCGCGGCGAGGCGCACCCGGTAGAGCAGGCGCGCCACCCGCCGCGAGATCAAGGTACCCAGCCGGAAGTAGAAGTAGGCGTTGAAGGCCGGAACGATCTCGCGGGCGTAGCGCTCGATGTCGGCGAGCACGACCTCGCGCGGCATCTGGCGCTCGCGGGCGCTGGCCTCGGCCGCCTGCACCACCAGGGGGTCGTAGAGCAGGCGGTCGATCAGCACCTGGCGGCGGGTGCGCTGGAACGGCCTGATGCTGATGTCGAGGCGGGTGTTGAGCTCGTCGATGACGCGGTTGACCCGCCGCCGCAGGTACCACCGCACGCTCGGGACCAGCAGCCGGTCGAGCGCCGCCCAGGCCGCGAGCAGCACCAGGACCACGACCATCCAGAGGGGCAGCTCGACGCGGGCGTTCATGGCTGGGGGCGGCGACCGCCCCAGGCCATTATGGACTAGTCGCCGCGGCCGGAAAGCCGGCTTTGGCCGCCGGCACCCCGGGATGCCAGGCGCCCCCGGTTCCCGAGTCCGTCGCTCGGGAGCGGCCGTGGGCGCACTGGCACTGGCCGGGGAGGAGACCCGCGGTACCCATCAGGCCCCTGACGCCGAAGGTCCGAGGCTCGCGGCCCCGGTCAGTAGGGGTCGCAACAGACCTTCGCGGAACCTCCGGCCGTCGAATCGCTCGGCTTGGTGCAGGAGCCCCCGGCGGCGGCGATCAGATCCAGACCTGACACCGGCACCATGAGGTGCCGTATGGTCTCCTTCGACAGACTAAGCCGCGCCTCTCTCTTCTTCATGTGCTTACTCTCCTTTCTAGTCTAGATGGAGCTAACCATCGTTGCGGTTCATGCTATCATCATTGGCAATTCTGGTCAATAGAATCGCTAAGCGGTAGATGGCATTGACTATCGGCGTCTCTGAATGGGCGTAGAGGCAATATGACCAGGCAACCGCACCATCTCACGCACCTACTCGCCAACGTCACGACGCCGCTTGACGCCCATCGCTGCTCGGTGATCTTCTCGACCCGGGCGACAGGCCTCCCTGACTGTCGGGCGGCCCTCGGTTCCCTCCGATCAGAGCAGGATTCTGAAGAGCAGGCACTGCAAGGACTTAGCTTGCCACGTCAAGGGACATGATTGGCATGGAGAGCTGGTGGAGGGACCTGCGCTTCGGCGCTCGATCGCTGCTGCGCAGTCCGACCGTCACTCTCCTCGGGCTGCTCACCCTGGCGCTCGGCATCGGTGCCAACACGGCGATCTTCAGCGTGGTCGACGGCGTGCTGATCGAGCCGCTGCCCCTTCTCCGACCTGACCAGATCGTGGTGCTGATCGACAGCGCGCCCAAGCTCGGGCTTCCCGAGTTCGCGTCCTCGCCTCCCAACTTCAAGGACTGGCGCGAGCAGAACCACGTCTTTGCCAGCCTCGACGCGATGAGGTTGCGCCGGCTCACGCTGACCGGCAACGGCGGCGAGCCGCAGGCGCTTGCCGGTGCAGCGGTGACCGGCGACTTCTTCCGTACCGTGGGCATCCAGCCGCTGGCCGGACGGCTGCTGGGGCCCCAGGACGACCGGCCTGGCGGCGAAGGCCTCGTGGTGGTCCTTGGCTCCGATCTCTGGCGCCAACGCTTCGGCGGCGATCCCGGGATCGTCAATCGCCAGGTCACCCTCGACGGCCATCCTCACACCGTGGTCGGCATCGCGGCAAGCACGTTCGATTTCCCGCGGCAGATCCAGCTCTGGGTGCCGCTCGCGCTCGACTATGCGAAGGAGCGCCGGCAAAGCCGCTATCTCCACGTCGTGGGACGCCTGAAGCCCGGCGTGAGCCTGGAGCGCGCCCAGGCCGACATGTCGGCGATCGCCGGGCGGCTGGCGCGACAGTACCCGGATCAGAATGCCGCTTGGGGGGTCGTGCTGACGCGCCTGCGCGATCTGATGGTCCAGGACATCAGGCCGGCGCTCATCGTGTTGCAGCTCGCCGTAATCGTCGTTCTATTGATCGCATGCGTGAACGTCGCGAATCTGCAGCTGGCCAGGATGGGAGCCAGGGAGCGGGAGATTGCCGTTCGCGCCGTGCTGGGGGCGGGTCGGCTGCGCCTGGCACGGCAGATCGTCGCCGAGAGCGTGGTCTTGTTCGCCGCCGGTGGCGCGCTCGGATTGCTGGTCGGCCTCTGGGGCACGCGATCGTTGGTCGCCCTCGACCCTGACGCCATCCCGCGAGCCGAAGGCATCGGTGTCGATGGCCGGGTCCTTGGCGGCACACTTCTCGTTGCCGTGGTGTCGGGGATGGTCTTCGGTGTGGTGCCCGCGGCTTCGGCGGTCGGTGGGCATCTCCACGGGGCGCTGCGGGAGGGGGGATTCGCCATCGCCGGTGGCCGGCGCGGCCGCCTGCTGCGGAGCGGCCTGGTGCTCGGGGAAGTGGCGCTGGCGCTCACGCTGCTCGTAGGCGCGGGACTGCTCCTACAGAGCTTCGCGCGCCTGCAGGCAGTCGATCCTGGCTTCAGGCCGGAGGGAGTGATCACCGGGCGCCTGTCGTTGCCCGCATCCAGATATTCAGGCGACCCGCGCCTGGCGGCCTTCTTCCAGCAGGCGCTCGACCGCGTCCGCGCCCTGCCCGGAGTCCAGCACGCGGCGTCGGTCTATCCGCTGCCGCTCGCTGAGAGCACCCTGATCGCTTCCTTCGTGGTCGAGGGGCGCCCAGCGCTCGAGCCGGGTGAGGCGCAGACCGCCCAGTGTCATTTCATCAGTCCCGACTACTTCCGCACCATGGAGATCCCCCAGGTCACAGGTCGGCCATTCAGTGCCCAGGACGACATCAAGAGCCCGCGGGTGGCGATCGTCAACCGCGTGATGGCGGCCAGGATCTGGCCGGGGCAAGACCCGCTCGGCCAGCGCATCTCGTTCGGCAAGGGGGCCAAGCCGGAGGTGCAGTGGATGCGGGTGGTGGGAGTCGTGGGGGACGTGCGTGCAGCGGAGCTGACGCACGAACCGGAGATGGAGATCTACTGTCCGCAGTTCCAGACCCCGGTCGCCGGCGCCACGCTGGTGGTACGGACGACCGCAGATCCGCGGAGCTTGATCGCGCCGATCCGCCGCGCCATCCAGCAGCTCGACGTCGACCTACCGCTCGACAAGGTGCAGACCCTCGAGCAGGTCATCTCGCGGTCAGTGGCGGAGGACCGGGTCAAGGCCTTGCTGCTCGGAGTCTTCGCAGCCATAGCTCTGCTGCTGGCGGCGATCGGCGTCTTCGGCCTGGTGAGTTACTCGGTCGCGCAGCGGGTGCACGAGATCGGCATCCGCGTAGCCCTGGGTGCTCGGAAAGCCGAGATGGTGCGGATGATCGTCCTCCAAGGGATGAAGCCGGTCGCCATCGGCATCGGCGTCGGGTTGGTTGGGGCCTATGCCGCCGGACGCCTGCTGGAGAATCAGCTTTACGAGGTCGGCGTCGCCGACCCGTTGACCTACCTCGGCGTACCGTGCGTCCTCTGCGCGGTCGCGTTGCTTGCCAACTGGCTGGCGGCGCGGAGGGCGACGCGCGTCGATCCGCTCGAAGCGCTGCGCTACGAGTAGCGGGCGGCGCAGGTGCCGGCAGTGCCGGCGTCGCGGTTGACAGGTCAAGGGCGACCAAGATCAGACGCCGCCCTCGACGAAGTCAGCAGCAGCCGGTCCCAGGCCGGATCGATGGGAGAGACCGCGGCGAGCAGGGCGAGGCCGATCCCCGTGGCTCCCAGGAGGAACCCAGGCTCGTCCAACCAGTCGCTGCCGGAGGCCTTGCGGAAGCCGGCGATTCCGAGTCCGGGCTCGCGCAGGCCGAGAGCGTGGTCGAACCAGAAACGAGCCGCTCTGCCGAGCTCCGTCTCCCCGGTCGCCTGATAGAGCCGGTTGAAGACGTGGCCGACACCGGCCGCTCCATGGCAGAGACCGGCATCAGGAACACCGGCGCTCGCGAGCGGGCGAGCGGCAGCGGCGAGTGCGACACGTCGGGCTGCAACCTCCCAAGCGGGCTCGCACGCTCCGCGCGCGGCGATGAGCAGGCTGGCCGCAATGCCGAGATCTCCAAAGCACCAAGCGACGCGGCTGCGATGCGGCTCGACGCCCGGGCAGTGGTAATGAGGGAAGCGATAGCTGCTGTCGGCAGGACGCTCGCGCGCGAGCAGCCAGGAGACCGTGCCATCGAGCAGGGGTCGCGCCTCCTGCACTGCAACGCCGGCGCGACAGGCTGAACCCAAGAAGGCGATGACGCCTGGTAGTCCCTGGGCCATCCCGAGGACGTAGGCGCCTCGAGGAAAAACCTCACGATACTTGGGATGGAGTGCGCCGACGGGGCTGAAGAACGCGGCGCCTTCCGGCGTGTGCTCGGCACGAGCGGCGAGCTGAGCGACGACGGCCTCGAGGCAACTCATTGCAGAGGGGCGAGGAAGCCGCTCGAGAGCGTAGATGCCCAGGCCTACCAAGCCATGGAAGAGATCGTAGGGGCCAGCCCAGGGGGCCTGCGCAAGCGAGCGCAGAAGGATCTCATCCACCTCGCGGTTGCCATCCTCGTCTTCCGCGAAGAGGCGTCCCGCCAGGTGGGCTGCGGTCCAGGCAATCCCAGGGAATCCGAGATAGAGGCTGGAGCTCATCCGTAGCTCCGACGCGGCCGCGGTGGCCCGGTCAAGGAGCTCGATGGCGGTGTCGGCGTAGGCATCGCCCGCACCGTGAAGAGCGAGGTAGGCGTGGAGCAGGCATTGACCCGCACGGCCACCGCTCAGCACGTTCTCCCAGACCGGCACGGCGTCCGGATCGAGCTCATCGGAATAGTGGGTGACCCCACGGGAAGTGACGGCGGCGATGTCGATGGCCGCGGCCATGGCTCGGGCGCCCGCTTCGCCGGAGAGGATGGGGTGCCAGGGAAGGCTCACTCTTCGCGATGATAATGGAGATCGAGGCCGGCGGCCACGATGGCGCAAAAAAAGCCCCGCATCGTGGAGGGAGACGGTGCGGGGGGAGGAGAGGGAGCTGGAGATTGTCGGAGTTGCCTCCGGGACGGGCTCAACTCCCACTTGCCCGTCCTAAGTGCTTCAACAGGGTTAGTCCCGTGCCGATTCCCTTCGGTTCAAAATCCTGGATCGGCTGCCCGCGATAGAATCGGCCAGGCGCTACGAGCGCACGGACACATGCACACGATCTGCAAGGACTTCACGTTCGCCGCGGCGCACGCGATCCGGGGTCATACCGGTGGATGCGAGAACCTGCATGGCCACAACTACCGGGTGCGAGTCCATCTGCGGGCGCGAAGCCTCGACGATCTTGGCATGGTCCTGGACTTCGCCGACCTCAAGGCGATCATGCAGGAGGTCCTCGGCCCCTTCGACCACCGGGTGCTCAACGAGGTGCCGCCGTTCGACCAGCGCAACACGACCGCCGAGCTGCTGGCGCAGCACGTCTATGACGAGGTGTCGCGACGGCTGGCCGCTGGCACCGGGGCAGCTGCCGGGGCGGTTGGAAGAGAGGTCCGGGATGGAGACGTTGTGGACGAGGGTGGAGAGACAGGGCGCATCCGGGTGGCGCGCGTCGAGGTGTGGGAGAACGACACCTCCTGTGCGGCCTACGAGCCTTGAGCCGGTGCCGCCTGCCCCTGGCGGAGTTGGACCGGCGGATACAGAAAAGGAGACGTCTTGAGCAGTGAGCCGAGCAGCGCCGCGGGCGCCACGGCGGTCGAACGAGCCGCCGAGCGCGAGCGCGGCCCGCGGCCGGACCTCTCGGCCCTGCGCATGGACCCGAACGAGCTCGAGTACCGGCCGCGCCGCGGCTGGATCGGCTGGCTCGTCGCCCTGGCCGCGGCCGGCGCGCTCGCCGCCTGGGCCTTCCTGGCGCCGGCGCCGTTCCTGCTGCCGCGGGTGGAGACCACCACCGTGCAGGTGGTGACGCCCACCGAGGCCTCGACGGTGCTCACCGCGACCGGCTACACCTATGCGCGCGAGCGGGCCGCGGTGGGCGCCAAGATCATCGGCCGGGTGGTCGAGCTGCGCGTGGACGAGGGCGACCGGGTGAAGCAGGGTGACGTCATCGCGGTGCTCGACAGCGCCGACCTGCGCGCCGCCATCGACCAGAACCGCGCCGCCGTGGCGGAGACCAGGGCGAAGCTCGCCGACGCCAGCCGCGAGCGTGCCCGCCAGGAGAAGCTGGTGGCCGGCGGCGCCTCGCCGCAGGCCAGCCTCGACGCCGCCCGCACCCAGGAGGCGGTGGCGGCGGCCGAGGTCGGCACCGCCGAGGCCCGCCTGCGCTCGTCCGCGGCGCAGCTCTCCTACACGGTGATCCGCTCGCCGCTGACCGGCGTGGTGATCCAGAAGAACGTGCTGGTGGGCGAGATGGTCGCCCCGGGCGGCTTCACCACCCAGCAGTCGACCGGCGCCATCGTGCGCATCGCCGATCCCCGGTCGCTCGAGGTGGAGGCCGACATCAACGAGAGCTACATCGCGCGGCTGAAGCGCGGCCAGCCGGCCGAGATCAAGATCGACGCCGTGCCCGACCGCGTGTATCACGGCAAGCTGCGCCAGATCGTGCCGACCGCCGACCGCGTCAAGGCGGTGGTCGAGGTGAAGGTGACGCTCGACGACGCCGACGAGCGCCTGGTGCCGGACATGAGCACCACCGTGACCTTCCTCGGCGCCGGCGTCGACCGCGCGGCGCTCGCGGCCAGGCCGAAGCTCTTCGTGCCGCGCGGCGCCGTCCGCCGCGCGGGCGACGCCACCTACGTCTTCAAAGTGGTCGACGGGCGCCTGCGGCGGACCGAGGTGGCGCTGGCCCCCGCCGCCCCGGCAGGCGCGGGTGCCAGGAACGGCGCCGCCGGCCCGGGAGCCACGGCGGCGCCGGCAGGCGACCGCGTCGAGGTGCTGTCCGGCGTCCAAGGCGGCGACACGATCGTCCGCGCCGGCGTCGAGAAGCTCGAGGATGGAGAGAAGGTCCGGGCCGCGGAGAGCTCGTGACGGCCCCGCGAGAGTCCATCGGAGAGGGGGGGGGCGTCCCCTTCCCCCCCGGAGGGGTGGGAAGGGGATCGAGGGGATGCGGGGGGCGACCCGATAGACGCTTTGAGTAGGCTTCGAGAGCCACATCGCAGCGCCAGTTCAGAGCCTCACGGCCGCCTAATAGGAGAACCATAACGTGACCAACGTCGTAGACGTCCAAGACGTCGTCAAGACCTACCGTCGCGACGATTTCCTGATCAAGGTGCTGCAGGGCGTCAACCTGCAGGTGGCGGCGGGGGACTTCGTCGCGCTGCAGGGGCCGTCGGGTTCGGGCAAGAGCACGCTGCTCAACCTGCTCGCCGGCATCGACCGGCCGACGTCGGGGGCGGTGCGGGTGGCCGGCCAGGACATCGGCCGCCTGTCGGAGAGCGACCTCGCGCTCTGGCGCCGGCGCCACATCGGCTTCATCTTCCAGTTCTACAACCTGATCCCGGTGCTGACCGCGTTCGAGAACGTCGAGCTGCCGCTGACGCTCACCCGCCTGTCGCGGGCGCAGCGCAAGCTGAAAGCGGAGGCCGCGCTGGGCGTGGTCGGGCTCACCGACCGCATGCGCCACTTCCCCAGGCAGCTGTCGGGCGGCCAGGAGCAGCGGGTGGCGATCGCCCGCGCCATCGTCACCGATCCGACCCTGCTGCTGGCCGACGAGCCGACCGGCGACCTCGACGCCAAGAGCGCCGAGGACGTGCTCGACCTGCTGGTCGAGCTCAACCGCCAGTTCGCCAAGACCATCGTGATGGTGACCCACGACCCGCGCGCCGCGGAGCGGGCGCGGACCATGGTGCACCTCGAGAAGGGGCAGCTCGCCACCGCCGCCTGAGGCGGCCGAGATCCGGAGATCCCTGCATGCGGAAGCTCGCATTACGCAACCTGCTGCGCAACAAGCTGCGCACCACGCTCACCGTCGCGAGCCTGATGTTCGCGCTGCTGCTGCTCAGCCTGCTGATGGCCTTCCTCGACCTGCTGGCCTCGACCGCGGGCTCCTCCGACAACCGCATCATCGTGCGCAGCGCGATCTCGCTGGCGACGCTGCTGCCGGAGTCCTACTGGCACCAGGTCGAGACCCTGCCGCACGTCGAGGCGGCGACGCCGCTCAACTGGTTCCAGGGCGTCTACAAGGACGAGCGGCCGGAGAACTTCTTCCCGCGCTTCGCCGCCGATCCGGCGACCCTGTTCAAGGTCTACCCGGAGCTGCACATCGGCCCCGAGGAGCTGCAGGCGTGGGCCGCGGACCGGCGGGGCTTCGTCGCCGGCAGGACGCTGGCCCGGAAGTACGGCTGGAAGGTCGGCGACGCGATCGTCATCAAGGGCGACATCTATCCCGTCGACCTCGAGCTGGTGCTGCGCGGCATCTTCACCCAGCCCAAGACCCCCGACCAGGAGAAGGTGCTCTACTTCCAGCGCCAGTACCTCGAGGAGGGGATCGGCAAGCGCGGCCTGATCGGCACCTACGTCCTGCGCATCGATTCGCCCGCCAACGAGGTGGCGGTGCGCAAGGCGGCCGAGGCGAAGTTCGAGAACTCCGACTTCCAGGTGCGGGCCGAGACCGAGAAGGCCTTCCAGCTCTCCTTCGCCGAGATGCTGGGCAACGTCAAGCTGCTGTTCACGGTGATCGGGCTGGCGGCGGTGATCTCCATCTTCTTCATCACCGCCAACACCATGGCGATGGCGGCGCGCGAGCGCACCGCCGAGGTGGGGGTGTTGAAGACGCTCGGCTTCGCCCGCGGCCAGCTGCTGCGGCTGGTGCTCGCCGAATCGCTGGCGGTGGGATTGCTGGGCGCCGCTCTCGGCTGCGGCCTGAGCGCCGTGCTGATGCCGGTGGTGGGGGCGCTGCTCGGCAAGATGATGCCGGTTTTCGGCACGCTGCGCATGAGCGGCGGCAACTGGGCGGCCGGCCTGGCCATCGGCGCGGCGATCGGGCTGCTCTCGGGGCTCGGACCGGCGGTGGCGGCCGCGCGCCTGCGGATCGTCGACGCGGTGCGGAGGGTGGCATGAAGATCCCGCTCAAGTACAACGTCCGCAGTCTCTTCGTGCGCAAGGGGACGACGCTGATGACCATCGGCTCGATCGCCTTCGTGGTGCTGGTGTACGTCGGCGTGCTGGCGATGGCCGGCGGGCTGCGCGCCGCCTTCTCGGCCTCTGGCGACCCCAGCAACGTGGTGGTGCTGCGCGACGGCGCCCGCAGCGAGGTGGAGAGCTTCTTC
>DATNKH010000867.1:0-2795 GCA_035603475.1 Thermoanaerobaculia bacterium | reverse complement strand
CGAGCTGTCGTTCCGCGCCGAGCCGCGGGCGCGGACGCCCCGCGAGCACATGGTGCATCAATGCGCCGGCGAGGACCTCTGGATGCGCACCATGCTGGGCATCGATCTCGGCGAGCCGCCCCTGCCGCCGGAGGAAACCCGCGTGGCCTTCCTGCGCCGCTACGCCAGCGCCTCCGAGAGAAGGCACCAGCACCTGGCCGCCAAGCCCGATCCCTGGTTCGAGGAATCGACCCGCTTCTTCGACGTCGATCGCTCGCGCGCCTGGGTCCTCGTGCGCCGCATCGCCCACACCGCCCACCATCGCGGCCAGCTCACCGCCTACCTCCGTCTCCTGGGCCACGACCTCTTCTCGACCTACGGCCCGACCGCCGACACCGGCGGCCTCTTCCAGAACCAGGCCGAGGTCATCTACCGCTACGAGACCATCGATCAGCTGCTCGACGCAGCAGCCGCAGGTGGCCAGCCCCAGCACCCCCTTCCGGGTCCCGGCGCGAAGAGCCCAACCGAGAGGCCCGGGTGAGGGGAACGACCGCGGGGAGGCCACAAGCTATACTTTGCGCCCTTGGGGCCGTTAGCTCAGCTGGTAGAGCAGCGGACTTTTAATCCGAAGGTCCGGGGTTCGAGCCCCCGACGGCCCACCAATAGAGTCAGGCTCTTGGCACTGCCCCATCGGCGGCTCCTCTCCTCGCTATGACACTATGATGACAACAGGGAGAGCAAGACCGACATGTACAAGCTCGTGGTCGCTTGGAAGGGGTTGGAGGTCGGCCGGCGCGGCGGTTCACCGACCTCCCCGCGCCCAGCGCCGGAAGGCCTCGATCCACTCCGCGCCCTGCGGCGATGGAGCCGGAAGCGGCAGCTCGAGGAGAGAGATCACTTGTCGAGTTTGTCCTCTGTGCAGATGGCGACGGGGCGAACGCGCCGATGTCCGCGGCCAACCTCGCGCAGGCAAGTAGGCAAGACGGAAAGCCGGCGAGGTGTGGCGCCACCAGAGCTGCAGCAAGGTGACTTGCCGTGGCTTGTGACTCGTCCCCTCCGCCAACCCTGCGGGCGAGCTGGCGCCCGCGAACGGCTAGCAGCGCCGGACTCAGGCCAGGGCCAGCCAGCGGCGTAGGGCTTCGTCGGCGGCTCGCAGCTCGTCGTCGTCGCACCGACCGAGCTGGTCGGTGATCGCGGAACGCGGGACGCTGACGATCTTGTCGACCATGATCTGCGACGACCTGTGCAGCCCGGTGCGTTCGCCGGGCGGTAGGGGAATGCGGAACAGGGGTGCGTCGACGCAGTCGGAGGTGATGGGGCAGATGGTGACGCTACCGTGGGTGGGATTGAACAGGTCCGACTGCACGACGAGCGCCGGACGGGGCTTGCCGGTGTACGGACCCTTCGCCGCAACCACCACGATCGAGCCGCGCGTCACCTCCACCCTCGAGTGTCGGCCGCCTGTCCGAGAAAGTCGAGGATCTCCCTCTCGGACCGGCGGCGGCTGACCAGGAGCGATTGCCGGCGGGCCTCCGCCGCGGGATCAGGAGCCTGCTTACCCGACAGGCCAGCTGTCAGGATCGCGCGTGCCAGCTCGCTCTTGGTCTTGCGGCTGCGCCGGGCCTCGCGGGCCAGCGAGCGGTCGAGCTCGGCGCCGATGCGGACGGTCAGCAGCGCGGACGAAACCTTCCTCGGTCGCTTCATCGTCGTACAGTATGACACCGCGACCCTGCGATCAAGCGTGAGGCGCCGGCGGCGCGGCCGGCGACCTCGACCATCTCGGGCACCCGGTCGGGATCGCGGCGGATCTGGGTCTCCGGCGGCAACACGGCGCGGGCCACGGTGCACGACGAGGCGCCGCTGCGGCCCGTGGCGCTTCCGCTGCCGCGGCCCACGGCAGTGCAACGAGGCTGAGCAGGGCCGGAAGCTCCGCAGGCTCCGGCGACGACCTCGAGCGGGCCCGACTCCTGCGCGTCGGGGCGAGCATCGAGCTTCGCCTCCGGTAACCCGGCGGCCGTGGCGCGGCCTGCGGCATGACCCTCTCGCTGCGCCGCCGTGATAGCGTCGCCGGCGACCCGGAGGCGACGATGCGCGATGGCGCCGATGGTGCGAGATGACCGTTCGAGCAGTGGACGAGGAGGCGCTCCGTATCCCCCAGCGGTCCGGCCTTCCCACCTGTCTCTACATCGCGCTATCTTCTACCTAGCGGAAGCTGTCTCAGGGAGGTCGTGCCATGCCCCGCGAGGCCCTCGCCGCGGTACTGCTGCAGCTCACTCATCTCAAAGACCGGCTGCATCTCGCCGCGGAGGAGGCCCTCGAGCTGGTGGCCGACGACGCCTCGCTCGTCCACCTCGAGCAGCGCCGCGTCGGCAGGGCGCCACAGGCGCTGACGCCGCCCATGGCTCCCGACCAGCTCCTCATGTTGCTCGACGGCATGGGTCTCGCGCTCGATCTCGAGCGGCACCTTGCTCCCCGGCCGCCGACGCTGGTCCAGCTCCCCGGTCCGGTGCCGGGCCGGCCCGTGCGGCAGCCGCAGGAGCCGCGGGGCAAAGCGTTGGATCGGGTGTTCTACCTGATCGACCTGGCGGAGCTCGACCGCATCGACCCGGAGGTGCGCAAGGACGCGACCTCGACGCTGGCGGAGATCCCGCTGCGCGGCATGGTCGTTTACAGCGCGTCGATCAAGGCGCGGGTGATCCTCAGGCTGATCTTTACCGCCCTCAACCTGTTCTCCAATAAGGCGGACCGCGTCCCGCTGTACTTCACCCACACCGAGGCGGAGGCCCGCGCCTGGATCGAGAAGCGGCGGCGGGAGC
>DATNKH010000866.1:0-2380 GCA_035603475.1 Thermoanaerobaculia bacterium | reverse complement strand
GATGCGGCGCGCCTCGGTGGTGAGGCGATCGGCCTCGGTGGGGGAGATCGACCCCGGCATGGTGATGCGCACCCACAGCGCGCCCTCGTCGAGCTTGGGCAGGAACTCCGAGCCCAGGCTCGCGCCCACCAGCCAGGCGACGCCGAGCGACGCCACCGCAGCCGCCAGCACCGGCAGCCGTCGCCGCAGCGCGAAGTCGAGCGCCGGCCGGTACATCGCCTGCAGGCGGCCGACCAGGCGCGACGGCGCCGCGGCGAGCTGGCGCTCGAGGTCGACCGCGAAGCTGAGCAGGGTCGGCACGACGAACAGCGCCAGCAGCGTGCCGGCGACGAGCGCGAAGGTCAGCGTCAGCGCCATCGGCCGGAAGATCTTCCCCTCCACCCGCTGCAGGGTGTAGAGCGGGATGAAGGCGGTCAGCAGGATCGCTTTCGAGAACAGGATGGGCTTGCCCATCTGCGCCACCGACTGCTGGATCGCCTCGCCGATCGAGCGCAGCCTGGCGCCGCGCAGCTCGATGATGCGCAGCAGGTTCTCGGCCACCACCACCGCCGAATCGACGATGATGCCGAAGTCGATCGCGCCCATCGAGATCAGGTTCGCCGGGATGCCGGTCAGGTCGAGCAGCAGGAAGGCGCCGAGCAGCGACAGCGGCACCACCGCCGCCACGATCAACGCCGAGCGCCAGTTGCCGAGGCCCAGGAACAGCACCAGCACCAGCAGCACCAGGCCGATCCCCTCGCCCATGTTCTTGCGCACCGTCAGCAGCGTGCGGTCGATCAGCTCGGTGCGGTCGTAGTGCGGCACCAGGCGCACCCCGGCAGGCAGCTCGCGGTTGATCTCGACCACCTCGGCGCGCACCTTCTCGAGCACCGTCAGCGCGTTCTCGCCCTTGCGCAGCAGCACGATGCCCTGCACCACGTCGTCCTCGTCCGGCTGCGGCCGGCCGGCGGCGTCCTTGGCCAGCTTCCCCACCCGGCCGAGCCGGATCGCCGGGCCGAACGACACCCGCCCGACGTCCCGGATCAGCACCGGCGTGCCGCCGCGGGCGGTCACCGCGATCGCCCCGATGTCGTCGAGGTTCTGCACCATGCCGAGCCCGCGCACGACGTAGATCTCGCTGCCGTGCTCGATGTAGGCGCCGCCGGCGTTGCGGTTGCCGTTGGCCAGCGCGTCGAAGACCGACTTCAAGGTGATGCCGTACGACTTCAGCTTCAGCGGGTCGACCAGCACCTGGTACTGCTTGGTGGGGCCGCCGAAGCCGACCACGTCCACCACCCCCGGCACGGTGCGCAGGCGGCGCTCGACCACCCAGTCCTCGAGCGCCTTGAGCTCGAGCAGCGAATAGCCCCTGGGGCCGCGCAACGTGTAGCGGTAGATCTCGCCCACCGGCGTCGAGTCCGGCGACAGCCCCGGCCGCGCGCCCGCCGGCAGGTCGACGGCCTGCAGGCGCTCGAACGCCTGGTTGCGCACGTACGCGGGGTCGGCGTCGTCCTCGAACACCAGCGTCACCACCGACAGCCCGAACAGCGAGATCGAGCGCATCGAGGCGCGCTTCGGGATGCCGTTCATCTCGTTCTCGACCGGCACCGTCACCAGCTGCTCGACCTCCTCGGCGGCGTGGCCGGGGAACAGCGTGATGATCTGCACCTGGACGTTGGTGACGTCGGGGTAGGCCTCGACCGGCAGCTCGCGGAAGGCGGCGATGCCGCCGCTGACGAACACCACCAGCAGCGCGACGATGACCACCCGGCTGCGCAGCGCCTGGGCGGTGAAGCGCTGCAGCAGCCCGCGGTGGGCGTGCGGATGGGCGGTGGTGCTCGTGGACGACACGGCAGGTAGGCCCCGGGCGCGCGAGACCCGCTAGCTCCCGGAGGTGAGCAGTGACTCGAGCAGCAGGCTGCCGTCGACCACCACGCGCTGCCCGCGGTCGAGCCCGGCCAGGATCACCGTCTTGCCGCCGCGCTCGGCGCCGGCGGTGACCGGGCGCCGCGCGAAGCGGCCGCGCCCCTCCTCGACGAACACGTAGCGCTGCTTGCCCTCGGCCACCACCGCCGCCGACGGCACCTCGAGCGCCGGCCGCCGCTCCGGGTCGGTGACCTCGACCTCGACGTACATCTCGGCCTTCAGCAGCCGGTCGGGGTTCCCCAGGCTGCCGCGCGCCTTGACGGTGCGCGTCGCCGGGTCCAGTGTGGCGCCCACCACCTCGACGCGGCCGCCGAAGGTGCGTCCCGGGTAGGCGTTGCAGCGCACCGCCAGCGGAAGGCCGGCGCGCACCGACGCCAGGTCCTGCTCGACGACGTCGAGATAGACCCAGAGGCGGGAAGGATCGGAGATGACGTACAGGGGCGTCTGGGAGTCGGTGCGCACCTCGAGTCCGGGG
>DATNKH010000865.1:0-4463 GCA_035603475.1 Thermoanaerobaculia bacterium | reverse complement strand
GGCCGGCGGCGGCGGCGGCCAGCGCCGCGACGTGGGCCGGCGTGGTGCCGCAGCACCCCCCGATCAGGTTGAGCCAGCCGGCGTCGAGGAAGCGGCCGATGACGCGGGCGAAGTCCTCGGGCGTCTCCTCGTAGCGCCCGTCCTCGTTCGGCAGGCCGGCGTTCGGCACCACCGCCACGCGCGTGCGCGCCAGCTCGGACAGGGTGCGCACGTGATCGGCCATCAGCTCCGGGCCGGTCGCGCAGTTGAGCCCGAGGTAGAGCAGGTCGGCGTGCAGCAGCGCCACCGCCAGCGCCTCCGCGTCCTGGCCGCCGAGCATGGTGCCGGTCGGCTCGATGGTCGCCGACACCGCCACCGGCAGCCGCCAGCCGGCCTGCGCGCCGGCGCGCTCGATGCCGATCAGGCCGGCCTTGATGTTGCGGGTGTCCTGGGCGGTCTCGAGCAGC
Organism: Thermoanaerobaculia bacterium; assembly: GCA_035603475.1. Lineage (GTDB taxonomy): Bacteria > Acidobacteriota > Thermoanaerobaculia > Multivoradales > UBA5704 > JASLEW01. Next base: position 4,017 of record DATNKH010000865.1, on the reverse strand, counting down.
AGGTAGTCGGCGCCGCCGGCCATCAGCCCGAGCGCCTGCACCCGGAAATGCTCCTCGAGCTCGGCGAAGGTGATGCCGCCGGTGACCGAGATGGCCTTGGTGGTCGGACCCATCGAGCCGCAGACGAAGTGCCGGGGGCCGCCGGTGGCCGAGGGGCCGGCCGAGGGGCTGGCCGAGGGACTGGATGGACTGAATTGGCCGCCCGGAGCCACTGGACCGCCGGCGCCGGCGCCGGCGGCGTCCGAGCGGTCGTGCCGGGCGCAGGCGGCGCGGGCCAGCCGGGCCGCGGCGGCGTTGAGCTCGAAGGCGCGATCGGCGAGACCGTACTCGGCGAGCACCAGCGGCGTGCCGCCGAAGGAGTTGGTCTCGACGACGTCGCAGCCGGCGGCGAGGTAGCTCTCGTGCACCGCGTCCACCACGTCCGGCCGGGTGGCGCAGAGGTTCTCGTTGCATCCTTCGAGCTCCGGCCCGCCGAAGTCGGCGGCGGTGAGCGTGAAGCCCTGCAGGGCGGTGCCCGTGGCGCCGTCCAGCACCAGGACCCGCTCCGCCAAAGCCGCACTGAGCGCCGCCGTGCGCTCCTCGAGGTCGGCGGGGCGCGGCGGCAGGGGAACGTCGAAGGTTCTCTCGGTCAACTCGTATCTCCAACGGGGCCAGCCCCGATCTCACATGCCGGGCTCTTCCTGGGGGCGCTCGAGCAGGGCGGGGCGGGCAAACAAAAAACCCGCCTCGCTGCCTCCTCGGGCATCACGAGAACGGGTCCTTGGACAACGCCGACTGTCGGACACTTGGTTGTCGCTGGCGCGACCGCATCCTCGCATTGCTGCTCACTGCCGGGCGTCAATCGCGACCGCCCGCAATGCGAGAGGGCACCTTGGGTGTCCGCCCCAGGTTGCCGAGCCCGGCGTCCGCCGGACCGCTCGTAATGCCGAGTACAACCTACCACAGACCGTCCAGGAAGCAAAGCATCGGCTCACGCCGGGTACCTCGCGCGTCATCCGCGCGGCGCCGGCCGCCGTACTGGCATCGACATTGGATGGAAACCTTGAAAGGGGGACCCACGATGAGCAACGCCGAGACGATTCGAGCGATCTACGATGCTTTCGGCCGCGGCGACGTGCCGGCGATCCTCGCTCTCCTGGCGGACGACGTCGACTGGAACAACGACCGCGTCTACTCGCGGGAGTGCCCTTGGAACGGCAACTTCCAAGGCAAGGCGATGGTTCCGGGCTTCTTCCAGGCGGTCGGCGAGAACCTGACGCTCAGCGTCTTCAACCCTCACACCTTCGTCGCCGAGGGCAACCACGTCATGGTGATGCTGCGGGTCGAGGGGCAGGTCAAGAAGAACGGCCAGCTGTTCGTGAACGACACCGTGCATGCCTGGAGCTTCAACGGCAGCGGCCAGGTGAGCGCCTACCGCCACTACAACGATACGGCGATGGAGCTCGCCGCCTGGCGGGGTTAGCGCCTCGGGGCGGCAGGCGCCGCTACCTGGTACCAGTCCGACAGCGTGGGCCCGGTGGGAGCGCCGAGCGCGGCGGCCGCTCCGGAACCGCCGCGCCGGGCCGACGATCGATGGTGTCGCAGCCAGCGGCGAGGCCGCGGGGGACTCACCTGGCACGGCGTTCGCCCGTCGTGACGCGCGAGCCAGCACGCCTACCGCGAATCATGGTATATACCCCATTACCGATTCATACCGCCCATCGGGGGAGCGCGGGCACGTTGCCTGCTAGAGGTTCTGCCAGCATGAGTGCGAACGGCAGGGCAGACGACAGGAGAGCGCCGCTGATGAGCGACGAGGACTACCAGGTGCTGGCGGCATTCCGCTATGCCCTGCGGCAGTTCTTGCGCTTCAGCGAAGAGGTGGCGCGTCGCGGCGGCGTCACGCCGCAGCAGTACCTGGCGATGATCGCCGTCCGCGGCTTCCCCGGGCGCGACCGCATCACCGTCACCGAGTTCGCCGAGCGCCTGCAGATCCGCCACCACAGCGCCGTCGGGTTGATCGACCGCATGGTGGCGCAGGGCCTGATGGTCCGCCAGCCCGGCGGCGCCGACCGACGCCAGGTCTTCGTGACCCTCACCCCGCGCGGCGCCGAGCTGCTCGAGCCCCTGGCCGCCGCGCACCGCGATCAGCTGCAGCGCATTGGCGGCGACCTCCGGGAGATCCTCGACCGCCTACGCTAGAGGCCGGAGGGGAGATCCGCCGTTCGCGCCCGGCTTATACTGCCGGCCGGATGCGGCGTTCCTTCGCAGCGCTGGCGCTGGCGGCGGCGGTGCCGGGTCTTGCTGGGTGCGGATTCGCGCTGCCTGCCTCCTCGGTGCCGGCGGGCGAGGCGGTGGACTGGCGCGGCGAGCCGGTCCAGGGCGCGACCTGGCGTACGCCGTTCGCCTGGCCGACGCGGCGCGGCGAGGTGCAGGTGCGGCCGCGCGCCGCGTTCGACATCTCGGCCGTGGTCGCGGCGGAAGAGCCTTACAACTTCGACGACGGCGCCTTCCTGTCCCCGGTGGACCTGGTGATGACCTGGGGGCGGCTGCCCGAGGAGCCTTACCGGAGCCGGGTCTCCTACTACCAGATCACGCGTTACTACTTCTGGCGCACCCGCGACCCGAGCCTCGACCTGCATTACATCGCCACCCATTCGGCCAACATGCACATGATCCCGGCCACCCACAACCTGGCGCGGGCGCTCGCCCACGTCGGCAGCGGCGACGGCGTGCGCCTGCGCGGCCTGCTGGTCGACGTCGAGGGGAGCAACTTCCGCTGGCAGACCTCCCTGACCCGCGACGACACCGGCCCGGGCGCCTGCGAGTTGGTCTGGGTCGAAGAGATGCAACGCGGCCGGCGCCTCTACCGATAGCAGGTTGGATCGTAGGCGTCTTTAGAGGTCGATCTTCGCCATCAGCCGCTTGATCGCCGCGGCGCTCTGCATGACGTAGAAGTGGGCCGTGGGGACGCCGTGCGCCAGCAGCTCCTCGAGCTGGCGGCGCGCCCATTCGACGCCGATGTCGAGCACGTGCTCGGGCTTGGCCGCCAGCACCTCGTCGGACAGCTCGGCCGGGACCTCGACGTGGAAGTTGCTCGGGATCGTGGCCAGCTGCTTCTGCGAGCTCAGGACCTTGAGCCCGGGAATGATCGGCGCGGCGACGCCGATGGCGCGGCAGAGCTCGACGAAGTGGAAGTAATGGCGGTTGTCGAAGAACATCTGGGTGACGACGTAGTGCGCGCCGGCGTCGACCTTCTCCTTGACGCGGCGCGCGTCGAGCTGCAGGTTCGGCGCCTCGAAATGCTTCTCGGGATAGCCGCCGACGCCGACGCAGAAGTCGGAGGGCTCGGCGTCCAGCAGGTCCTCCTCGAGGTAGCGCCCGTGGTTCATCGCGGCGATCTGCGCCACCAGGTCGCAGGCGTAGCGGTTGGCGCTGCGGCCGTGCTGCAGCGGCTTCTCGTAGCCGCTGTCGTCGCCGCGCACCGCCAGCACGTTGTCGATGCCCAGGTACTTCAGCTCGATCAGGAAGTCCTCGGTCTCCTCGCGCGTGAAGCCATGGCAGAGGATGTGCGGCACGGCGTCGATCTGGTACTTGTTCTGCAGCAGCGCGCAGACGCCGAGGGTGCCCGGGCGCTTGCGCTTGACACGGCGCTGGATGCCACTCGGCGTCTCCTCGTAGACCACCTCCGCGGCATGGCTGGTGATGTCGATGAACGGCGGCTGGTACTTGACCAGGTCGTCGATCAGGACCAGCAGCGAATCGACGTTGCCGCCACGCAGCGGCGGGATGATCTCGAAGCTGATGAGTGGGCGCTGGGACTGCGCCAGGTGGTCGATGACTTTCATGGATGGGCCGGGGCAGGCGGCGACGCCGGGAGCCTACTCCGCACCCATGGGAGGGTCAAGGCGGGGTCTCGGATAAAGTGGCGCCATGCCGGTGAATCTCTGGCGGCGGGAGAGCCGATGGCGGAAGGGCCTGCGTGCGCTCGGCGACGCTGCGGCCGCGGTCGCGGCGCTCGCCGGCGCCTTCTGGGTG
>DATNKH010000864.1:0-16954 GCA_035603475.1 Thermoanaerobaculia bacterium | reverse complement strand
GGCCCGCCGCTTCGACGGCGAAGCGGGCATCGTGCTGGCGCCGGCCGCCGGGCTGGTCACCCTGGTGGACACCGTCGAGGCCGCGGACGTCGGGCCGGGGCCCTATCATCGCGTCGTCACCTTCCTGTCGATCTTCGACGTCCACGTGCAGAAGACCCCGGCGGCGGGCGAGGTGATCGCGTCGCGCCATGCCACCGGGCGCAAGGTTGCCGCCTTCCGCACCGATGCCGGCGAGATCAACGAGCAGCACCTGACCGTCATCCGCCGTCCCGGCGGCGACCTGCTCGGCGTGCGCCAGATCGCCGGCCTGCTGGCGCGGCGGGTGGTCTGCTATCTCGCCGCCGGCGACCGGGTCGAGCGCGGCCAGCCGCTTGGGCTGATCAAGTTCGGGTCGCGCGTCGATCTGCTGGTGCCGGCCAGCTACCGGCTCATGGTCCAGCGCGGTGACCGGGTGAGGAACGGCGCCACCCCGATCGCATTGCCGGGCATGGCTGCGGGCGCTGCGGGCGCGATGACGGACGCCTTAGGGGGCGAGGCAGCGGGCGCGATGACGGACGCCAGGGGGGGCGCGGCCGCGAAGGCCACGGCGGGCGCGGCGGCGGACGCGACCCAGGAGGTGTTGCGATGATGAGAGACGACACGCGTCTGCGCCGGCCGGCCCTGTCGCGGCGGTTCCGGCGCGGCGCCTACCTGCTGCCGAGCCTGTTCACCATCTTCAACGTCCTGCTCGGTTTCTACGCCGTGATCTGCGGCCTGCAGGGCGACTTCGAGCGCGCCGCGATCCTGGTCTTCGTGGCCGCCGTCACCGACAGCCTGGACGGCCGCATCGCGCGCATGACCGGCACCGAGACCGAGTTCGGCAAGGAGTTCGACTCGCTGGCGGACGTCATCACCTTCGGGGTGGCGCCGGCGCTGCTCGCCTACCTGTGGGGCGTCAAGGACCTGGCGCCGCGCGCCTGGCTGGTGCCGCTGTTCTACGTGGTGACCACGGCCAGCCGCCTGGCGCGATTCAACGTGCAGCAGTCGAAGGCCGACAGCCGCTTCTTCGTGGGCCTGCCGGCGCCGGCGGCGGCGGTGGCGATCTGCTCGCTGCTGTTCTTCGCCCCCGATCCGGCCTGGCGTGACTGGATCATGGCAGCGATGGTCATCTCGCTGCTGCTGATCGGCGCCTTGATGGTCTCCACCTTCCGCTACTACAGCTTCAAGAAGCTGGACTTTCGCCGCCGCTGGAGCTACCGCGTCGCGCTGCCGATGGCCGCCGTCGTCGGAGCGGTCGTCTACGCCCTGACGTCGTCCCAGCTCTTGCCGCAGGCCGCCTTCATGGTGCTCGCCCTGGTGTACACGCTGTCGGGGCCGGCCACTTATCTCTGGAACCGGGTGTTCCGCCGCCGTGGAAAGCATGCCGCGACGCCGCTGCCGGCGACGGCCACGCCGCTGCTGCCGCCGCCGGACAAGCCGGCGCCCGCGTTGCCGCCGGCGGAGCACGCGGCGCCGCCGGACCAGGGGCTCCCCGCGGACAAGAAGAAGCCGCCGGACAAGCCGGACAAGCCGGACAAGAAGGCGACGCAGGAGCGGAAGTCCCCGCCATGAGCGTCCTGGCGATCGTCCACCCCATCAACCTGCTCGGCAAGGAGCTGCGCGAGACCCTCGATCGCGGCGTCACGGGCCCGTCGTGGCAGGAGGTGCGGATGCTATCGACCCTCGAGCACGAGATCGGCACGCTGACCGAGGCCGGCGGCACCGCGGCCCTGGTGCAGCGCTACGAGCCGGGGAGCCTGGACGGCGTCACGCTGGCCTTCTTCAGCGGACCGATCGCCGCCAATCGACCGCTGCTCTCCGAGCTGCCACTCGAGATCACCGCGGTGGTGCTGTCGCCCGACGCCACCCTCGCCGACGGGCACCCGGTGGTGTCCGGGATCAACTCCCGGCCGAGCACTGCCGGCAACGGCGGGCCGAGCGTCCTGCTGTCCCCGCATCCGGCGGCGGTGCTGCTGGCCCATCTGCTCTACCCGTTGGCGGCCTTCGAGCCGCGGGAGGCGGTGGCGACGGTCGTCCTGCCGGCCTCGCTCCACGACGAGGCTGGCCTCGAGGAGCTGTTCGATCAGACGCGGCAGATCGTCGCGATGACGGCGCGGCGCCGGTCGCAGCTCTTCGGCGCCCAGCTCGCCTTCAACCTCCTACCCGCCGCCCACGGCGACCAGGCGGCAGCATCCGTCGCCGCGGCGCTCGCCGCGGTACTGCCGGCGCCGGCGCCGCTGTCGCTCCAGCTCGTGCAGGGCGGGGTCTTCCACTGCCTGACGCTCAGCCTCTACGTGCGCTGCGCCACCGCGCCGAGCGCGCAGGCGGTCCGCAAGGCGCTCACCGCGAGCCCCTTCGTTGAGGCGGCCGAGGACCCACGCCATCTCGGGCCGGTCGACGCGGCGGCGAGCGACAAGGTGGTGCTCGGCACCGCCCGCAAGGACGAGGATGGGATCTGGATCTGGGCGGTGATGGACAACCTGACGCGCGGCGGCGCGATCAACGCGCTCGAGATCGCGGCGGCGGTGCACTGAGCGGCGGCAAGCGAGGGGCGGCTCATAGCGACTTATAATCGGTGGCGCGGGAGCGCGCGCAGCGGACGCCTTCCGATCAGAAAGGCAGGAGCACGGACATGGAGAAAGCCCTCTTCGCGGCCGGGTGTTTCTGGGGAGTCGAGGCGGCGTTCCGGGCGGTGCCCGGCGTCGTCGGCACGACCGTCGGGTACTCCGGCGGCACCTTCCCGAATCCGACCTATCACGACGTCTGTACCGGGCGCACCGGCCACGCCGAGGTGGTCGAGGTGGAGTTCGATCCGGCGCGGGTCTCCTACCAGGACCTGCTGCGGGTCTTCTGGGAGAACCACGACCCGACGACCTTGAATCGCCAGGGCCCCGACGTCGGCACGCAGTACCGCTCGGCGATCTTCTTCCACACCCCCGAGCAGCAGGCGGCGGCGCTCGCCTCCAAGCAGGAGCTCGAGCGGACCGGCGCCTACAAGCGGCCGATCGTGACCGCGATCACGCCGGCCGGCCCCTTCTACCGCGCCGAGGATTACCACCAGCAGTATCTCGAGAAGCGCGGCCAGGCCAGCTGCCGCATCGTCTGATCGCCTGATCGCGGGACGCCAGCGAGCCTCCCGGCGGCGATCAGAGTGTCGGCACGCCGGGGCGCCGGCGGCCGCGCGGAAAGGCATCGTCGATGCGGCGCGCCTCGTCCTCGGAGAGGACCAGGTCCCCGGCCGCCGCATTCTCCTCGACGTGCTCCGGCCGCGAGGCCTTGGGGATGGCGAACAGCGACGGCCGCCGCAGCAGGAACGCCATGGCCACCTGGCGCGGCGTGGCGCCGTGCGCCGCCGCGATCTCGGCGAGCACGCGCCCGCCGCGGCTGCGCCCGCTCGGGAAACGTCCGGAGCCGAGCGGGCTGTAGGCGACGACGGCGATGCCGTGCTCCTCGCAGTAGGGGATCGCCGCATGCTCGATGCTGCGCTCCTCGAGGTGGTAGAGGAGCTGATTGCAAACCACCCTGCCCTCGCCGGCGATGGCCACCGCCGCGGCGGCCTCGCGCTCGTCGAAGTTGCTGACCCCCCAGGACAGGACCTTGCCGGCCCGCACCAGCTCCTCGAATGCCGCCAGCGTGTCCCTGAGCGGGTGGCGGCCCGGCCAGTGCAGCAGGTAGAGGTCGAGGCGGTCGGTGCGCAGCCGGGCGAGCGACCGCTCGCAGGCGGCGACGGTGCCGCGGCGCGAGGCGTTCTCGGGCAGCACTTTGCTGGCCAGGAACACCTCGTCCCGGCGCCCGGCCAGCGCTTCGCCGACCAGCTCCTCGACCTCGCCGCCGCCGTAGAGCTCGGCGGTGTCGACGTGGGTCATCCCGAGATCCAGCCCGCGGCGCAACGCCGCGATGGCGCCGGCGCGGTCGTCGCGCTCCATGTTCCACGTCCCCTGCCCGAGGACCGGGAGCCGGCGACCCGCCGCTCCGAAAGCCCGCTGCCGCATGACTGCCTCCCGCCGGGGAAAATGCCGGCGCACCCGCGATGATAGTGGCTCCTGGTTCCCTTGTGGGTCCGTTCCCTGAGGCAGAGGGAACGGACCGATCTGGCGCGAGGCCGGCGACCGTAGAATGACGGGAGAGAGGCGCGCCTCTGGCGCCCGGCGGTTCACGGAGAACGACATCCATGCGTCCACGACGACTGCCCTATCTCGGGCTTCTGGGTCTGATGCTCTGCTGCTCGCGGGGGGAGGTCGGTGCGGAGAAGGCTGCCGCGGTGGCCCAACCGGCGGGCAAGCCTGCCGCGGCGGGGAATGGCGCCACGGCCACCTTCGCGGGAGGGTGCTTCTGGTGCATGCAGCCGGCGTTCGACCACGTGCCGGGGGTGGTCTCGACCACCGTGGGGTACACCGGCGGACACCTGGCGAACCCCACCTACGAAGAGGTCTCGTCAGGGGGGACCGGGCACCGGGAGTCGATCGAGATGGTCTACGATCCGGCCAGGGTCACCTACGAGAGGCTGCTGACCATCTTCTGGCACAACGTCGATCCGACCGACGGCTCCGGCCAGTTCTGTGACCACGGCGAACAGTACCGGTCGGCGATCTTCTTCCACGACGAGGCCCAGCGGCGGGCGGCCGCAGCGTCGCAGCAGGCGATCGCGGCATCCGGCCGCATCAAGGACCCGATCGTGACCGACATCCTGCCCGCGTCGCAGTTCTACCCGGCCGAGGACTATCATCAAAAGTATTACGTCAAGAGCGCTCTCCACTACAAGTTCTACCGCTTCAGCTGCGGGCGCGACCGCCGCCTGGCGCAGCTCTGGGGCGACACCGGCGACACCGGGCACTGACCTGGCCGGGCACTGACCTGGCCGGGACACCGGATCACCAGGTCACCGGGGCCCCCGAGGTCACCCGGTCACCGGTCGCCGCGGGCGGCACCGACGGCGGTGCCCGCGGTGCTCGCGGTGCCCGCGGTGCTCGCCGCAATGCCCGGGGCCTCGAAAACGACTCTGCCCCCCACGACGGTGAGCAGCACCTTGGCGTCCCGGATGGCGGGCGGCGGGATGCGGTCGAGGTCCCGGTCGACGAGCACCAGGTCGGCGAACTTGCCGGGTTCGAGCGTGCCCAGGTCGCGCTCGGCGAAAGCGGCGTAGGCGGCGGCGCGCGTGTAGGCCGCCAGGGCTTCGTCGAGAGTGATCTTCTGACTCGGCACCCAGCCTTCGGGGTGGCGCTCGTCGAGGGTGCGGCGCGTGAGGGCGGCGTAGAGCCCCATCAGCGGCACCGCCGGCGCGACCGGCCAGTCGCTGCCGAACGCCAGCGTGGCGCCGGCGTCCAGCAACGAGCGGAAGGCGTAGGTGGTCTTCGCACGCTCGGCCCCGATGGCCTTCTCGGCCCAGCGGCCGTCGTCGATGGCGTGGTAGGGCTGCATGCTGGCGATGACGCCCAGCGCGGCGAAGCGGGCGACGTCGGCGGGAGCGAGGTGCTGGGCATGCTCGATGCGGAAGCGGCGGTCGCGGGGGCCGTCCTCGCGGGCGACGCGCTCGAAAATGTCGAGCTGCAGGTGGATCGCGCGGTCGCCGATGGCATGGACGACGACCTGCAGGCCGGAACGGTCGGCTCCTGCCGTCCACTCGTAGAGATCCTCGGGCCTGTTGACCAGCAGCCCTCGATTCCCCGGCGCATCGGCATACGGGGCCTCGAACGCCGCGGTGCGCGAGCCGAGGGAACCGTCGACGAAGCCCTTGAGGCCGCCGATGGCGAGCCAGGCGTCGCCGCGCCCGTGCGCCGCCACCTCGTCGCGCAGGCGCTGCCAGCTGGCTAGCGGGACTGCGGCGTGGATGCGGGTGATCATCCGGCCGGCGTCGTGCGCGCGGCGGAAGACCTCCAGGTCCTCCCAGGTGCCCATGTGGACCACGCTGGTGACGCCCTGCGCCGCGGCGTAGCGCATCGCGGCGTCGAGCGCCCGGTCCTTGGCGGCAGGGGGCGCCTCCGGCACCACCTTGTCGACCAGGTCCATGGCGTTGTCCTTGAGGATGCCGGTGGGCTCGCCGCCGGGGCCGCGGACGATGGTGCCGCCGGGCGGGTCTGGAGTCCGCGCGGTGACGCCGGCGGCACGCAGGGCGGCGCTGTTGGCGAGGCTCATGTGGCCGTCCAGCCGGTTGACCCAGACCGGGCGGTCCGCGGTGACGGCGTCGATCCAGTCGCGGCGCGGCAGCTCGCCTCCCCACAGCTCGTGGTCCCAGTCGCCCCCCAGGACCCAGGCTCCGGCCGGCGCCGTCCGCGCGAACTCGGCAATGCGGCGCACGAATTCGGCGCGGCTCGCGGCATCCCGCAGCTTGACCGAGCCAAGCCCGAAACCGCCGTCGAGGAAGTGGACGTGCGAATCGATGAAGCCCGGTGTCACCATGCCGCCACCGGCCGCGATCCGGCGCGTCCCCGGCCCGGCCAGCCGCTCGATCTCAGCCGCCGCCCCGACCGCCAAGATCCGCTCGCCGCGCACCGCCACCGCCTCCGCCCAGGGGTGCTTCCGGTCTCCCGTCCACACCCGGGCGCCGGTCACGATCAGCGTCGCCGGGAGCGCCGCCGCCGGCGAGCCAGGAGAGGCCGGTGAGGCGGGCGAGACGGGCGAGGCCGCGCCCGCGGTCGTCCTCCCCGGAAGCGCTGCAGCAGCACAGACGGCAACGACCGCGGCAACGAAGGCCGCGGCCGGGAGCGCGCCGCCAGGTCGGCGAAGTGCCGCGAGCAATGGGTTTTTCATCAGACCTCCACGAGGGGCGGGGACGGGCCCATCCTCGCACGCCGTGGACCGCGCTCGCAAAGCCCGGCCGCAGGGGGTAGTGCTCCGTTCTTGTGTTGCTGGGCATCGGTTGGATGGTAGCTAGCCGCCGCCCAGCCCTGGCGTCGGGGGGCATCCCTTCGCCGGGGCCGCTTCGTGGATAGCGGGGAAGGTACGGCCCTCCCCTTTCAGGGAGGACCGTACAGCGGTTCAGGCCGGCCGGCGCCAGCAACACAAGAACGGAGCACTACCCCGCAGGGCAGGCGAGAGGGGTCCCAGGAGAAGGCCGGCGGCCTTGCCGAGCGGCGATTCCGGCGACCTGGCAGCTCCAGCCACCGGGCACGGTGGGCAAGCGGAGGGGCGCGAGGGCATACGATGTGCACCCGATCTGGTTCTGAGAGTCAGTGGCCGCCGGGTAGGCACCGGCGTCGCGCCCTGGGGAAACGGGCGCTGGCCTTGAAGGAGCCGAGAATGCAGCCGAGAATGCACCGTCCGCTCCGCCTTCAGCACCCTGCGTGGCCTTCGCGCCCGTCGCACCCCTTCCGTCCGTCGCGCCTCTCGCGCCCGTCGCACCCCTCCCGCCCGCCGCGCCTCTCGCACCTGCCGCCGGCGGCGCTGGCCGCGCTGCTGGCGCTGCTGCTCGGCGCGGCGGCCGTGGCTCCGGCACTGGCGACGGTGGCGATCACGGTCGATCGGCCGCTCGACGGCGACATTCTCGCCTCCCCCGTCACCGTCGAGGCCTCGGCGACCACGAATGTCGCCAATGCCAGGGTCACGGCGTGGCACGTCTACGTGGACGGGGTGCTGGCGTACGGCACCCAGGGCCCCACCTCTTCGATCAGCACCACCCTGGCGATGGACGACGGCAGGCACGAGCTGATCGTGCGCGCCTGGGACTCGACCGGCTACTACGACTCCACGTCGTTGACCATCACCATCGGCATCTGCTCGGGATTCACCGTCGACCTGCAATCGCCCGCCGCCGGCAGCGTCCTGGCGCCGGTGCAGTTCGCTGCCGTCGCCAGCAGCTGCCACCGCATCACCGGCTTCGCGGTCTACGTCGACGGCCAGCGCGTCTACCAGCAGCCGGGCTCCACCTCCCTCGACGCCTCGCTCGACCTGCCGGCGGGACACTACAGCGTGGCCGTCCGCGCCACGGACTCGACGCGGACCACGGCCAGCTCGGACGCCGTGCCGATTGACGTCGAGAGCCCGGTGCCACCAGCACAGGCCCGGCCGCCGGCCAAGCCGGTCCAGCCGGCCAAGCCGGGCCAGCCTGCCAAGCCGGGCCAGCCACGGCCGGCCCAGCCCCCTCCCCCGCCCCAACCACCACCGCCGTCGAGGCGCTAGCGAGCATCCTCTCGCTCTATGATGAGACCCGGGCGACCGGTGGGCTTCGCGGCAGGCCGCGGAAGCCACGATCCATGGCCGGCGGGCCGGTCGCGCATCGACCGGCAGGACACACGGGGCGCACAGGGCACGCGGAGCGCATCGGCAGGGAGGAGGCGGACGTGAGCGACAAGCTTTTCGTGGTGACGGGAGCGAGCGGGCACATCGGCAGGCGGCTCTCCGGGCTGCTGCTCGAGGGGCACCGGCGGGTGCGGGTGGTGGCGCGGCGCGAAGAGCAGCTGCGGGCGTTCGTCGAGCAGGGCGCCGAGGCGCTTCCCGGCGACCTGCAGGATGCCGCCTTCGTGCGCCGGGCCTTCGAGGGCGCCCATGCGGCCTTCACCATGATCCCGCCGGTGATGGCGGATCACGATCTGCGGGGCATCCAGAACCGGATCTCGGAGGCGATCGCCTACGGCTTGCGCGAGGCGCGCGTCCCCTACGTCGTGAACCTGAGCAGCTGGGGCGCCGAGGTGCCGTACGGCACCGGCCCGATCGCGGGGCTGCACGACCACGAGGAGCGCCTCGACCGCCTCGACGACACCCACATCGTCCACCTGCGGGCGGCCTCCTTCATGGAGAACCACCTGCACGCCATCGGCGCGATCCTCCACGCGGGGATCTACCCGTCGACCCTGCGCGCCGATCTGCCGCTGGCGATGATCGCCACGCGCGACATCGCCGAGGAAGCTGCCCGGCTGCTCGCCGGCCTCGAGTTCGAAGGCAAGTCGACCCACAGCCTGCTCGGCGCGCGGGACTACACGATGCCGGAAGCGGCGCACATCCTCGGCGCCGCGATCGGCAAGCCAGGGCTGCCGTACGTCCAGGTCACCGACCAGCAGGCGCACGAGGCGATGGTGGCACAGGGCCTGCCGTCGCACATGGCGGACCTGATGCTCGAGATGAATCGCGCCCTCAACTCGGGAAAGATCCGCGCCGAGGAGCCGCGCCTGCCGGAGAACACGACTCCCACCACCCTCGAAGACTGGACGCCGCACTTCGCCGACGTCTACCGCCACCACGAGCACCCGCACCCTCAGGCCGGGCACCCCGGCTAGAGCGGCACGGCCACGACCCGCCGCCAACTGCACGGAGGAAAGGTCGCCCATGAGCGCGTCTGGCACGATGATCCTGCGCGCGGCGCCGCTTGCCGCGGCGCTGTTCGTGGCCGTTGGTCTGCGAGCGGAAGCCAAGGCACAGGGCATGCCGGCAGCGGCGCACGCCACGCCGGGCGCCTTCGTTCAGGTCGAGGGTTCGAAGCTCTACTACGAGACCTGCGGCACGGCGCCGCAGACCGTCGTGCTGCTTCATGACGGCGGCCTCGATTCCGTCGTCTGGGACGGCGTCTGGCCCGAATTCTGCCGGCACTTCCACACCATTCGCTACGACCGCCGCGGCTACGGCCGATCACCGGCGGCCACCACCTGGTACTCCGAGACGGACGACCTCGCGGCGCTCTTGCGTGCGCTGAAGGTGTCGCGCACCGTGCTCGTGGGCAGCTCCCATGGCGGCGAGGTGTCGATCAACTTCACGCTGGCCCATCCCGAGATCGTCCAGCAGCTGGTGCTGGTCGGCGCCGTCGTCAGCGGCCTGCCCTATTCACGGCACTTCCTCGACCGCGGCAAGCAGGCGTCCGAGCTCCTCGCCAAGGGCGACGTCAAGGGGTTCATCGCGGAGTGGTCCAAGGACAGGTACCTGATCGCGCCCGCCGACGACGCCGGCCGGAAGCGGCTGTTCGAGCTGCTCTCCGCGAACCCGCAGGATCTGACCCATCCCGACTTCCCGCTCCGCGACAAGCCTGCCCTGCCCAGGCTGCACGAGATCCAAGTACCGACCCTGCTGCTGACGGGCGACGCCGACATCCCCGACGTCCACGCCCATGCGGGCGCGATCGAGGCCGGCATCCCCGGCGCTCGCCGCGTGGTGGTGGAAGGAGTGGGACACATCATGTATCTCGAGAAACCCGCCGAGTTCAGCCGCCTGGTGATCGACTTCATCGAGCTCAACGGGCACGCCCACCTTCATCGGTCGGGGTCGGACCTAGCCGATGGGCAACTACTGAGCGGAGCGACCATGAGCCATCCCGAGAAGCTGCGCTACGCCGCCGCCGCCTGCCAGGTCGATTTCGGCAACCCGGCCGACCGGTCCGGCATCAGGGCCCACACCGACCGCATGCTGGCGATGATCGAGAGCGCGGTCGAGGGCTACTCCCCCTTCCTGCCGGTCAAGCTGGTGGTGTTCCCGGAGTTCGCGCACGCCGCCCCGGTCTACCCCACCGCCCGGGAGCTGCTCGAGAAGCTGGCGATCCCGATCCCCAACGAGCACACCGAGCGCTACGCGGCGAAGGCCCGCGAGTACGGCATCTGGATCCAGACCGGGAGCTTCCTCGAGAGCGACGACCGCTACCCGGGAGCGGTGTTCAACACCACCTGCCTGATCGGCCCCGAGGGCCTGCTCAGCCGCTACCGCAAGGTCAACCCCTGGATCCCGTGGGAGGTCCACGCCAGCCCCCACGACCTGCCCGGGTACGCCGAGGAGATGTTCCCGGTGACCGCGACGCCGATCGGCAACCTGGGGGTCGCGATCTGCTACGACTGGCTGTTCCCCGAGGCGCTGCGGCAGCTGACCGCCAACGGCGCCGAGGTGCTGATCCGCGTCTCGGCCTACATGGATCCGTGGGGCGCGACGCCGCCGATGGACTGGTGGACGGTGGTCAACCGCTGCCGGGCGCTCGAGAACATCGCCTACGTGGTGGCCTCGAACCAGGCCGCCAGCCTCTCCCACTACCCGCCCTTCTCATGGCCGGGGGGGAGCATGGTGGTCGATTTCGAGGGGCGGGTGCTGGCGCAGGCCGATCCCGGGCCGGGCGAGAAGATCGTGGTGGCGCCGATCGACGTCGACGCGCTGCGGCACGAGCGCGCCACGCGCCGCGGCCACCAGACCCTCGGCCACCTGCGCAGCGAGTGCTATCCGATGTACCGGCAGAGCTTCTACCCGCCGGGCCGCGGCGCCGACCGCGAGCGGCTGGCCATCGAACCGATCGACGCCGCGATCGCCGAGACCAAGGAGCGTCTCGGCTACCGCTGAGGCGTGGGCCCCGGCGGCATCAGGGCGCCCACCGCCTCGGCCGCCTCATCGACGGCGGGCCGGTACCGCTTCTCGACCAGGCGGTCGCTGCCCTCGGTGATCTCGACGATGCGGTCGGCGGCGACGCCGCGGAAGCGCTGCTCGATCCCCGAGGCGGGCCAGGTGACCGTCAGCAGCTCGACCTCGGCCTCGTCCCCCAGCCCGAAGTGCAGGCGCAGCGCGCTCTGCGACGCGTAGCCGTCCCCCGCCGCCACCTCGCGCAGCTGGGCCTTGCCGCCGGCCACCGCCACGACCCGCGCCCCGACGGCGTCGCGGTTCGAGCGCGTGCCCCGGAGCTCCACCTGCAGCCAGTGGCGGCGCGCCACGAGCTCGTTGCGGAGCAGCGCATGGCGGTCGTCGGAGGCCGCCACCGCGATGTCCAGCACGCCGCGGTTCCAGAAGTCGGCCACCGCCACGCCGCGGCTGTTGAGCACCAGGTCGCTGCCGGCGGCGCGGCCGATCTCCTGGAAGGTGCCGTCGCCGTTGTTGCGCAGGTGGCGGTTGCGCTCCCACCCGTGCCAGGAGCGGCCGGCGAAGCTGCGGGGGTCGAAGAAGATCCCGGTCTTGTACTCGCGCTGGCTGCCGATGACGTGGTCGAGGAACTCGAGCTCCATCTCCGTCCCGCGCCGGCCGTACACCCAGCCGTTGGCGCAGTAGATGTCGAGCCAGCCGTCGTTGTCGAGGTCGGCCAGGACCGCGCCCCAGAACCACCCCGGCGGGTTGGCGCCCGCCAGCGCGCTGACGTCCGCGAAGGTGCCGTCGCCGCGGTTGTGCAGCAGGTGATTGCCCGCCGCCATCTCGCGGAAGACGTCGACGAACCCCAGCCCCGACTGGCGCAGGATCTCCAGGTAGAGCGGCAGGTCCGTCCGCCAGACGCCCTCGCGCAGGCAGTTCGCCATGTGGCGGGCAACGGTCGGGAGCTCGGCGAACCAGGCGTGCTCCGAGCGGATGTCGGTCTCGTAGAGGTCGAGCCGGCCGTCGTTGTCGACGTCGCCCCAGGAGGCGTTCATGCCGGCGCCGTAGGCCAGCGCGCCCGCCCTCGCGGTGACGTCGGCGAAGGTGCCGTCGCCGTTGTTGCGATAGAGGGTGCTGCGCCCGAAGTCGTTGGCCACGAAGAGGTCCGGGAAGCCGTCGCCGTCGAAGTCTCCCCAGGCCGCGCCCAGGCACAGGCCGGGATCGCCCACGCCGGCCTCGGCGGTGACGTCGCGGAAGGTGCCGTCGCCGTGGTTGTGATAGAGGCGGTTCGGCTCGCCGTTGCGGGCATAGAACGTGGTCGGGATGCCGCGCCTGGGGTCCAGGTAGCGGCCGACGTAGAGATCCAGCCGACCGTCGTTGTCGTAGTCGCCCCAGGCGGCGGCGGTGGTGCAGCAGTCCTCCCCCAGCCCGGCGCTCGCGGTCACGTCGGTGAAGGTGCCGTCGCCGTTGTTGTGGAACAGCTGGTTCGGGCGGAAGGTGCGGCTCACGAACAGGTCCTTGTGGCCGTCGTTGTCGTAGTCGCCGAAGACGCCCACCGACACGCCGTCGAGGCCCGCGAGGCCGGCGCTCTCGGTCACGTCCTCGAAGCTGCCGTCCCCGCGGTTGCGCAGCAGCCGCGCCGCGACGCCGTCGGGGACGAACAGGTCGTAGAAGCCGTCGTTGTCGTAGTCGACAGCGGTGATCCCGGCGGGGCCGTGCCGAATCATTCCGAAGCGCAGCGGCTCGGCGAGGAACGGCGGGTAGTAACGGTTGCGGAAGCCCACCCCGGCCACGCCGGCGACGTCCACGAACTGCGGCCGGTCGCCGATCACCCGCTCGCCGCCGGCCAGGGTGGCGGCGCGCAGCGACAACCCCTCCGGCCCGCGCCCGGGTCCGCGCCCTCGCGCCAGGCGCATGCGGAGGATGGCGCGGTCGATGCCGGGCATACCGGGCCTACCCGGCATGCCGGGGGAGAGCGCGCCATGGACGGCGTTGTGAGCGCGGCGGGGCGTGCCGATCAGCTCGAAGCGCACGCTCGCCACGAGGTCGCGGTCGCGCGAGGGGCGCCAGCGCTCGAGCCGATCGAGGTGCAGGACCACCTGCTCGATGTCCGCGAAGCCGTCGAGGTAGGCCATCCAGGCCGCCACGGCGGCGGCCCGGTCCTGCGCACCGCCCGCCGGCGCGCCCGCGGCCGTGGCCTCCGGCGCGAAGCGGAGGATGCGAACGCCGTCGCGCTCGCTCGCCGGCCGCGGGTCGAGCAGGCCCAGGTCGGACCCCGCATAGTCGGCGCTGAAGTGATTCGCGATGCGCTCGGCGTCGCGCGCCGCGAACGCGTGGGCCAGGCTGTCGAGGAAGGCGACGACGGAGCGTCCGGCGGCCAGGAACCGGCGTCCCCACCAGTCGGCGGCCCGCAGCGCCGCCCAGCCGCCGCCGGCCAGGGCAATCGGCAGCGCGGCGCCGAGGAGCCAGGGCTTGGCGCGCATCGGGGTTGCTCTCAGGCCCTTCCGGCAGGCGCCGCCACGGCGGCAGCGGCGGGCTGGGCGCTTCCCGCGGGCTCGGCGGCCCCGCCGGCCCCGGCTCCCTCGGCGGCTCCGGGAGCGTCGGCAGCGCCGGCGATCGCCTCGGGTCGGACGCGGAACAGGTCGCCGACGTCTCGTGCGGGCCGTGAGCGCTCGGGGCAACCGGCACGGGCGAGCGCGTGCTCGGCGGGACCACTGACCTGGCGCTCCCACCGACGGGCGAGCTCGCTGCCCGCAGGCTCGGGCCGGTGGCGGCGCCAGGCGGCCAGGGAGGGGTCGTGCGGCGCGCAGTCGTGCCAGACGAAGACCGCCGAGGCGATGCCGTGCGCGAAGCCGGGGGCGGCGGCGGCCCAGGCGGGCTGGCCGGCCAGGAACTCCTCGAGGACCTGCGGGTGGCGCAGATTGACCATGGTCACGGCCCAGGCCAGCCCGGCGAGAGCGTTCTCCCGCCCTTCGCCGGCCGGCGCTTCCAGCGTCAGCGCGGCGAACAGCCGCCGAGCGGTGCCGGGCCATGGTAGCGCGCGGCGCGGCAGGAAGTAGAGAGCGCGCCCCAGGCCGTGCCAGAAGCAGGCATGCGCCTCCTCGTCGAGCAGCGCCAGCTCGCTCGCCACCTCGCCCGCCCGCCGCGCCAGCCGCAGGCGCGCGATGAACCCGAGGGCCTCGAGCAGCGGCGCGGCATGCCCCGGCCAGGCAAGCTCGCGGCAGCTCGCCACGTACGCGGCCAGTTCGCGGCGCAGCTCGGCAGCCGGGGCGCGGGCACTCGCGGCAAGCAGGCGGCGGGCCAGCGACAGCCCGATGCCGCAGTGCAGGGCGATCAGGCTCGCCGCGGGCAGACCCGTGGCGGCGGCCGCGAGCCAGCCTGGCGGCTCGGGACGACGGGCGGCGCGGGCGGCGCGAGCGGCGGTGCGGGCGGCGACGATGGCGCGGCCTTCGGCGTGGCCGTAGCCGAGGCCCTCCAGCATCCAGACTCTTCCGTACGGAACGAGACCGCCGGCGCGCTCGGCCAGCGAGGCGAGTGGCAGGGCGGGGCCGGCGGCTCGCGCCAGCGCCTCGCCACGGCGGAAGATCTCGAAGGCCTCGAGCTTGTCGCCGAGCTCGAGCCAGTGCAACCGGCCGCGCGGACGGGGAGATGCGGCGGCGAGGGTGGCGGCGGATCGCCGCAGCGCCGTCAGCGCGAAGACCGGCGCCCTGGCGCCCACCACCGCCGTCACCCCCCCGTCTCCGGCATCTCCGGCATCTCCGGCGCTTCCGGCAGCTCCGGCGTCTCCGACGTCTCCGATGTCTCGGCCACCGGCAGCGAACCGAGCGGGCAATGGCGAGCGAGCCAAGCCAGCTCGCCGCGGGCGCGCAGCAGCGGGTAGGCGTGGTCCAGCGCTGCCAGGCACGGCCTTCTCACGGCGTTCTCCCAGAGTCCGGCCAGCTCCGCGGCAGGGCCGCCCTCACGCCCGGCCCCACGGCCGCCCAGGTCCGCCGCGAGCGGGCGCAGGAACTCGCGCACCCCCGGCTGGTCCGGGGAGGTGTGATGGCGCGTCAGCAGCGCCCCGGCCACTCCGCTCGCCAGGGCCTCGATCTCGCCCGGGCCGAGGTAGGGCAGCAAGCGGGCCACCAGCTCCGGATGCCGCAGGTTGATCATGGTGGACGCGAAGCAGAAGCCGGCCAGGGCATCGAGCCGGTGATGCGGCTGCAGCGGCTCGCGGCGGCAGATCTCGAGGCCGCGCCGCGCCGCGCCGGGAAATGGCTGGAAGAGGCCCGGGAGGAAATAGATCGCACGCCCGGCGCCATGCCAGTAGTAGGCCGCCAGCGGCGCATCCCGGGCCCACAGGCAGGCCTCCACCGGGGCGTGGATGTGGGGGATGAAACGCCGCACGATCAGGCCGAGAGCTTCGCACGCCACCGCCGCGAACTCCGGCCGCGCGTTGGCCTCCACCTGCGCGAAGAAGCTGTCCAGGGCGGCGACGTAGGCCGACGCCGGGCTCTCGCGGGGCAATGGGCGCAGCAGGATCTCGGTCAGCGCCATCCCCAGGCCGGCGTGCAGCAGGATCAGGCTCTCCTCGGGTAGGGCTCGCACCGCCTCCTGGCCGTCCAGCAGGTGCCGCGGGAGGTCGGAGGAGCGGCCGGAGCGGCCGGAGCGGCCGGTGCGGCCGCCGCGCCGAAGTCCCTTCACGAAGTCGTAGCAGAGGCGCTCGAGCAGGAATGCGGTGTGCTTGGGGTCGCGCCGGTAGGTCTCGGCGACCAGCGAGGCCAGGTCGCGCTCGCCGCGCGCGGCCGCAGGCTGTGCCCGCAGGCGCACCAGGTAGTAGGCGACGAGCTTGCCGCCGAGCTCCCGGAAGCCGTCGCCCAGCTCCCGGCCGCGAGCCACGGCGCGAGCCATGGCCGTCTCCGGCCCTGCCCCGCCGGCATGCCGTGGCCGGGCTCCGTCGAGCGCCTGCACCGCCTCGTGGATTCGGCTGGGAGCTCTCATCGTCCACTTGCAACGACAAAAATCGCCTGCATGGATCAGGCGAGCCCGCGCAATGAAAAGTTACTGTGCCGAGCGTAAGCCGGAACGTGATCCTTTACAAATCATTGGTCCACAAGTGCTGAATGACTAGGCCGACGATCGAATCAAAAGATCCCTTCCGCCTTGGCCCGGAAGCGGCGGCTCCAGGTCAGCACGGAGCCGTCGCGCAGGACGACCTTGGCGTCGCCGTGGAACCAGGGTTGGACCTCGCGGACGGTTTCCAGGCGGACGATCTCGGAACGGTTGAGGCGCAGGAAGCGAGCGGGGTCGAGGCGGCCCTCGAGATCGCGGAGGGTGCCGCGGCGGCGGTATTCCGCGCCGTTGGCGAAGATGCGCAGGTAGTTGGCCTCGGCGCGGACGAGGTCGATCTGGTCGACGGCGAGGAGCGCCTGGCGCCCCTCGCCGCGCTCCACCAGCAGCTGCCGCGGGTACTCGGGGGCGGGCCGCATGGCGGCGAGCAGATGCTCGATACGCCGCGCCAGGTCGCCCGAAGCGGGGACCTCTCCGCCGGCGGCATCGGCGGCATAGGCGGCATGGGCGGCATGGGCGGCATGGGCGTTCGGGGCGAGCTGGCGCCGCAGACGGTCGAGGAGGCGGCGGAGGCGCGAGGGCGCGAAGGGCTTGAGCAGGTAGTCGAGGGCATGCACCTCGAAGGCCCGCAGGGCGTGCTCGTCGAAGGCGGTGA